>NZ_DAOKZA010000015.1:0-82927 GCF_035325925.1 Azohydromonas sp.
GAGATCGCGCTGCAGCGCAGCGAGCACGGCGAGGCGATGGCGCGGGTGCGCGAACGCCTGCAGCAGGCGGGTGCCCGCCACTTGGCACAGGTCGAGGCCGCACTGCAGCGCGCCGGCGCGCCGCGGCGCGAAGTGCGCGCACTGGCGCTCGGGTTGCACGCGCTGGTCGACGGGCTGCTGCGCCAGTGGATCCCCGACCCCGGCGCATTCGACCTGTGCCGCGTCGGGCAGGCGGCGGTCGACACCTACCTCGGCGGCGTGCGCGCGGCCGTCGGCCGCGGCGCCTGAGCGCGCACCGCACCCGGCGCTGGCAGACTGGCGTGCGATGCGCACCCTGATCCACGCGCTGGCGGGCACGCTGCTCGCGCTGCTGCTGGCCGCCGCGCTGGCCTGGGGGCTCACCGTCGACGATGCGCCGAGCGTGCCCGCGCGCGACGACGTCACCGCGGCCGACGTCGACCGCGCGGTGGCGCTCGCGCGGCGCCACGACCCGCGCCGTGCGCTGCCCGGGCAGCAGCGCCGCGTGCTGCTCGGCGAACGCGACGTCGACCTGCTGGTCGCGCAGGCGGCGCAACGCGCGCTCGGCGCGCATACCCGCGTGCGGCTGCACGCCGGGCGGCTCGAACTGCGTGCCAGCCTGGCGCTGCCGGCCGGTCGCTGGCTGAACGCCGAGGTGGTGCTGCGCCAGGGCGACGGGCTGCCGCAGGTGGAGCGCCTGCGCGTCGGCCGCCTGCCGCTGCCGCCGGCGCTCGCGCTGCCGCTGCTGCGCCGCGTGGCGACGCAGCGCGGCCTGCCGGCCGACGCGCTGCAGGTGGTCGAGTGGATCGACCAGGTGACGCTGACACCCGGTCAGGTGGCCGTGGTCTACCGCATCGACCGCAACAGCGTGCGTCGCCTGCGCGCCGCGCTGGTGGCCCCCGCCGACCGCGAGCGCCTGCAGGCGCATCACTCGCATCTGTCGGCCCGAGTGCGCGACTTCCCGGGGCGCACGCTGCCGCTGGCCACGCTGATGCGCGCGCAGTTCGTGCTGGCCGCCGAGCGCAGCCGCGCCGGCGCCGACGACACCGCCGCCGCCGAGAACCGCGCGGCACTGCTCGCGCTCGCGCTGTACGCGAACCACCGCAGCCCGGTGCTGCTCGTGCCCGAAGCCTCGGCCTGGCCGGCGGCGCGGCCGCTGGGCGTGACGCTGCGCGGCCGCCGCGACCTGGCGCTGCACTTCCTGGTCTCGGCGCTGATCGCCGCCGAGGCGGGCACGCCGCTGGCCGACGCCGTCGGGCTGTGGAAGGAGCTCGACGACACCCGCCGTGGCGGCAGCGGCTTCAGCTTCGCCGACCTCGCCGCCGACCGCGCCGGCACCCGGCTGGGCGAGGCGGCGGTGCGCGAGGCGCGCCGGCTGCAGGCCGTGCTCGCCGATGCCGACGAGCCGGACTTCATGCCCGACGTCGCCGCGCTGCCCGAGTTCCTGTCGGCGCGCGAGTTCGTGGCGCGCTACGGCGGCGTCGGCGCCCCGGCGTACGAACGCCAGACCGCCGAGATCGAGTCGCGCATCGACGCGTTGCCCCTCTGGCGCTGACGCGGCGCGAGAATCACAGACCGGCGGCCAGCCGCGTCCCCTGGTCGATCGCGCGCTTGGCGTCGAGTTCGCCGGCCTCGAGCGCACCGCCGACCAGGTGCACCGCGACGCCGGCGGCCGCCAGCGGCGCGTGCAGCTCGCGCAGCGGCTCCTGCCCGGCGCACAGCACGACGGTGTCGACCGACAGCACGGTGGCGTCGCGCCGGTCGGCACCGAAGCTCACCGCCAACGCGACGCGACCGGGCTCAGCCGCCGGCCCGATGCGCTCGTAGTTCACGCCGGCGAGCATCTCGACGTTCTTCATCTTCAGCGCCGCGCGGTGGATCCAGCCGGTGGTCTTGCCCAGCGACGCGCCGTGCTTGCCGCTCTTGCGCTGCAGCAGCAGCACCTCGCGTGCCGGCGGCTCGGGCTGCGCGCGCGTCACGCCACCGCGTCGCTGCGTCGGGTCGGCCACGCCCCACTCGCGCAGCCAGATCGGCAGATCGGTGGTCGGCGAGACGTGGCCCAGGTCGGTGCCGGTGGCCAGGTACTCGGCGACGTCGAAACCGATGCCACCGGCGCCGACGATCGCCACGCGGCGGCCCACCGGCTCGCGGTGCAGCAGCACGTCGACGTAGCTCAGCACCTGCGGGTGGTCCCGCCCCGGGATGCGCGTGTCGCGCGGCGTGACGCCGGTGGCCAGCACCACCGCGTCGAACCCGGCGCCTTGCAGCGTCGACGCGTCGACGCGCGTGCCCAGCTGCAGCCGCACGCCGGTCACCTCGAGGCGGCGCGCGTAGTAGCGCAGCGTCTCGGCGAACTCCTCCTTGCCGGGGATGCGCTGCGCCATCAGGAATTGGCCGCCGATGCGCGCGGCCGCGTCGTACAGGTGCACCTCGTGGCCGCGCTCGGCGAGCGTGGTCGCCGCGGCGAGCCCCGCCGGGCCGGCGCCGACCACCGCGTAGCGGCGGCGCCGCGGCGCGCGCGCGATCACCAGTTCGGTCTCGTGGCAGGCGCGCGGGTTGACCAGGCAGCTCGACAGCTTGTTGGCGAAGGTGTGATCCAGGCACGCCTGGTTGCACGCGATGCAGGTGTTGATCTCGTCGGCGCGATCCTGCGCGGCCTTGGCGACGAACTCGGCGTCGGCGAGGAACGGCCGCGCCAGGCTGACCAGGTCGGCGTCGCCGCGCGCGAGCACCTGCTCGGCAACCTCGGGCGTGTTGATGCGGTTGCTCGTGACCACCGGCGTGCCGATGCCCTCGGCGCGCAGCGCGTCGCGCAGCTTCTTCGTCACCCACGTGAACGCCGCGCGCGGCACACTGGTGGCGATGGTCGGCACGCGCGCTTCGTGCCAGCCGATGCCGGTGTTCAGGATCGTCGCGCCGGCGGCGACGACCGCGCGCGCGAGCTGCAGCACCTCGGGCCACGAGCTGCCATCGGGGATCAGGTCGATCAGGCTGATGCGGTAGACGATGATGAAGTCGGGCCCGACGGCGTCGCGCGCGCGGCGCACGACCTCCACCGCCAGCCGCAGGCGGTGCGCATAGTCGCCGCCCCAGTCGTCGTCACGCCGGTTGGTGTGCGTGACGAGGAACTGGTTGATGAAGTAGCCCTCGCTGCCCATGATCTCGACGCCGTCGTAGCCGGCCTCGCGCGCGAGCGCGGCACAGCGCACGAAGGCGCGGATCTGCCGCTCGATGCCGCGCGCGCTCAGCGCGCGCGGGGTGAACGGCGAGATCGGGCTGCGCAGGCGCGACGGCGCGACGCACAACGGGTGGTAACCGTAGCGACCGGTGTGCAGGATCTGCAGCGCGATCTTGCCGCCCTCGGCGTGCACCGCGGCAGTGACCTCGCGGTGGCGGCGCGCCGCGGCGTGCGTGGCCAGCGTGCCGGCGAACGGCTTGGCCCAGCCCTCGATGTTCGGCGCGAAGCCGCCGGTGACGATCAGCCCGACGCCGCCGCGCGCGCGCTCGGCGTAGAACGCCGCCATGCGCGGCAGGTGGGCGCGCGCGTCCTCGAGCCCGGTGTGCATGCTGCCCATCAGCACGCGGTTGGCCAGCGTCGTGAAGCCCAGGTCGAGCGGGGCGAGCAGGTGGGGATACGGCAAGGGCGGCTCCGGCGGTGCGCGGCGCATCATCGCAGGTGCGCCATCGCGCCACCGGCCATCCGCGCCCGCCCGTCATGCGCCGTCAAGCGGCCGCGACAGACCCGGCTCCGCCGGACCGCAGGCGGCGCGCCCTCAAGGAGGAGGCGCCGAAGGCGCTGCGGCGGTGGGTCGGTTCACTCGCGCACCGGCAGGCCGGTCAGGCGCGCAGCTCCCGCCAGACGATACGCGACTGCTGCGCGTCCGCGCCGTCGCTCGCGCGCACGACGGCGCCGTCCAGCGCGATCTCGATCGGCGGCGCGGCGCGATCGGCGCAGGCCGCCACCGGCATCACGGTCGTCGGCACGCCGATCGTCACCGGCAGCAGACTGGCTGCCACCGTCGCAGCGCCGCGCGCGCACTGACGGTGCATCCTCACCCAGCGACGCAGCCGGCTGGCGTCGACCGAGTTGCGCATCGCCAGACCCGCCCTCGACACCTGCGGGCGCACCGCCTGCTCGATCATCCTGGCCTCGAACGCTGCGCGGCACCTGTGCCGACCGCGAACGTTCGTGCGCTGCACGCGCTGCCCGCCCCAAACCGGGGGCGTGTCCACACTCTGGTCTTGGCGAGTCCAGTCGATGGCATCGTGGCGGTGGTCATCGTGGGATCTCCTTCGGACAGGTTGATGGGTCGCACCTCAACCACATCCGGGGCCACGATGGCCACCCCACCCGGGAAGGCCGCCGCCGCAGCGGCCCCGCAGCACGGCGCTCTCGTGCACGGCCATGCGCTCATGGCAGCGGTGACGGCCCCTCCGCGCTCAGGAAGCGTTCGGCCAGCCGCACCCAGAAGGCGCTGCCTACCGCGATGTTGTCGTCGTGGAAGTCGTAGCCGGGGTGGTGGACCATGCAGGCGCTCTGTGGCCGGCCGTCGCCACCGACGCCGTTGCCGATCAGCACGTAGCTTCCAGGCACGCGTTCGAGCATGAATGCAAAGTCCTCGCTGCCGGTCAGCGGCGGGCCCTGAAGCGTCACGCGTGAGGGGCCGAGCAGGTCCAGCGCCACCTCGCGCGCGAAGGCCGTCTCGCGCGCACGTGCCGGTCGAGCGCGCGCACGCTGAGCTCGAGCGTCGCCGTCGCCGGAATCACGTTGTTGGCGCGGCCGGCGTGCAGCGCGCCGACCGTGACCACCGCGGCGTGCAGCGGATCGACGTTGCGCGACACGACCGTCTGCAGCGCCATCACCAGGCTTGCCGCGGCCACCACCGGGTCGGCGGCGCGGTGCGGCATCGCGCCGTGGCCGCCGACGCCGGCGAGCGTGATCGTCGCGCAATCCGACGAGGCCATCGCCGCGCCTTCGCGCAGCACCAGGTGGCCCTGCGGCACGCCCGGCATGTTGTGCATCGCGAACACGGCGTCGCAGGGGAAGCGCTCGAACAATCCGTCGGCCATCATGCGCAGGGCGCCGCCGCCACCTTCCTCGGCCGGCTGGAAGATCAAGTGCAGCGTGCCGTCGAAACGGCCCGCCAGCGCCAGGTGCCGGGCGGCCGCGAGCAGCATCGCGGTGTGCCCGTCGTGGCCGCACGCGTGCATGACGCCGGGATGGGCGCTCGACCACGCGACGCTGGAAGCCTCGTCGATCGGCAGCGCGTCCATGTCGGCGCGCAGGCCGAGCCGGCGCGAGCCTGCCCCGCGCACGAGCGTGCCGACGACACCGGTGCCGCCGATGCCGCGCTCGACCGTGTAGCCCCAGCCGGCGAGCCGCTCGGCCACCAGCGACGCGGTGCGGTGCTCCTCGAACGCGAGCTCGGGGTGGCGGTGAATGTCGCGCCGCACGGCGACGAATTCGTCCGCCTGGGCGCGCATCGCGTCGAGCAGGGGGCTCATCGGCTCATGTCCTCACTGCGGCTGCAGCTGGATCTTCTTGGCAAGGGCGCGGTAGTGCGCCGTCTCGTCCTCGAAGAACCGCGCCGCGTCGGCCAGCGACACCGGCGCCGCCGCGAGCTGCGTCTGCGCCGCGAGCTGGCTGCGCACGCCGGGGTCCTGCAGCGCCTTGCCGATGGCGCCGTGCAGGCGCTGCACGACGTCCTCGGGCGTGTCCCTCGGCACCATGAAGCCGGTCCAGATGCGGTACGAGAAGTTCTTCAGCGACTCGCCTTCGCCGACGGTCGGCACGTTCTTCAGCAGCTCCGAGCGCTGCGCGCCGAGTTGCGCGATGACCCTGAGCCGCCCCTGGTCGGCCAGCGCCCCCATCGCCGCGCTGTAGACGAGCACGGCGAAGTCGACCTGCCCGCCGCCGAGGTCCTGCATCAGCGGCGCGTTGCCCTTGTACGGCACGTGCTGCAGCTTGATGCCGGTGCGCTGCTGCACGTCCTCGAGGATGAAGTGGTACAGCGAGCCGATGCCGACGCTGCCGTAGGTGAGCGGGCGGTCGGACGCCTTGCGCGCCAGCGCGATCAGTTCGTCGACGCTGCGCACGCCCAGGTCGGCTCGCGTCACGACCACCATCGTGGCCTCGGCGACCGGGTGCACGAGCCGGAAGTCCTCGGCCTTGACCTTGACCGCGGCGTTGGCCAGCGGCGCCAGGATCACCTCGTTCGGCGAACCCTGGAACAGGTAGTGACCGTCGGCCGGTGCACCGAGCACCTTCTGCGCCGCCAGTGCGCCGCTGACGCCGCCGAGGTTCTCGACGATCACCTGCTGGCCGAGCTCCTTGCCCACCGGCGTGTTGATGATGCGCGCGATCGCGTCCGACGGGCCGCCGGCCGGGTAGGGCACCATCAGGTTGACCTGCTTGACCGGGAACGTCTGGGCGAGGCTGGCGCCGGCCGCGAGCAGCAGGCCGGCGATCAGGGCAAGGCGGCGAACGGGGTTCGGCATCGGGGTCTCCTGGTGCTGGTTGGAACGCGCAGCCCAATGTAGGAAGGCGCAAATGCAAAGTCCAATGCATTGTTCGATGCATTAAGATTCCCTAGATGCATACATGAGGTGCGGCCCGCGATGACCCTCGTCCAGCTGCGCCACCTCGTGGCCCTCGCGCAGAGCGGGTCCTTCAGCAAAGCGGCGCAGGCGCAGTTCCTGACCCAGCCTGCACTCAGCCGCAGCATCCGCGCCCTCGAGGACGAGCTGGGCGTGCCGTTGTTCGATCGCGTCGGCCGGCGTGTCGAGCCGACGCCGGTGGGGCGCGAGATGCTGGCGCGCGCCCACCAGCTGCTGGCCGACGCCGACGATTTGCGGCGCAGCGGCGAGCGCTTGCGCGACGGCAGCGCCGGCGTGCTGCGCATCGGCCTGGGCTCGGGTCCGGGCGCGATGCTGATGACGCCGCTGCTCATGCACGCGGCACAGCAGCGGCCGCAACTGCACGTCGAGGTCGTGCGTGCCGGCACCGACCTGCTCGTGCACGCGCTGCGATCGCGCGCGCTCGATGCGCTGGTGGTCGATGCGCGGTCGCTGCGGCCGACGCCCGACGTGCACGCCGAGTTCGTGCACGAGATGCGCGGTGCCTTCATGGTGCGCCGCGGCCACCCACTGCTGAAGCGGCGCACGGGCGTGAGCTTCGACGAGCTGCTGCGGTTCCCGATCGCGTCGACCCCGCTGTCCGACGAGGTCGCGCGCATCCTCGTCGAGCGCTACGGGCCGCAAGCCCACCCGAGCGAATGCGTCACGCTGCGCTGCGAGGAGATCCCGAGCCTGGTCGCGGTCGCCAAGCGCAGCGACGCGGTGCTGCTCGCGATCCGTGCAGCCGCGCCCGAGCTCGTGGAGCTGGAGTTGCGTCCCGCGCTCGACGCCACCGCCCGCTTCGGTCTGGTGACGCTGGTGCGCCGCACCGAGGCGCCGGGGCTCGCGTTCGTGCGCACGCTGATGGCCCGGCTGCTGCGCGACGGGCCCGAAGGCGACCGCGCCGCGCTATAGCAGCCGGCCGCTGGCGTGATGTCCCGCAGATCACTGGCATGGGTCTGGACTTCTTCTCGCTCGTCACCGACATGGTCATCCGACGCGGCTCGGTCACCAGCGTCAGGCAACTCGTGCAGCGCATCGACCACCTCGTGGCGGCGTACTCAAGCCAGCGGGCCTCCGCGAAACCCGGTGCGGCTCAACCTTCGGCGGTGAGTCGGTGCGGGCACCGATGCAGTGCCCCGGTGCTGCCCGGCCGGCCCTGGGCATCGGCCCGCTGCACGCCTCGTCGTCAGCCACACCGGCACCGGCGGTCCGCTGCTTCGGCTTGCCGGCCTCAGAGCCCCGGAGGTCGTCATGGGCAAGCGGCGGCGCCCAAAGAGTCATTCTTCGTAAATCTTATGATTCGTCGCCACGGGTAGGCGCGGATGCCCATCGAGCAGCGTGCGCGGCGCCCATCCCATGGCGCGCCGGGCGCGCCGGGCCGACAAGAGGGGGACTCGCACCGATGGACAGTGCCGTTTCGAGCCTGCTGGGCGCCTTCCTGCTGTCGATCATCGGGCTGCTGGTCTTCATCTGGTCGCTGCGCAAGGGCCTGCTCGTGGAGAACCCGCGGGCCGCCTCGGCCATCTTCGCCCGGGGCGAGGTCGGCCACACCGACGATCCGGCACTGACCCCGACCGCCCGGCGGCGCTTTCAGGCCGCGGCCACCGAGCCGGGTGATGCCCGCCACGTGCCCGACGCGCAGGAGATCGCGGACCGCATCGCCGCGGACCGCTCCAGCGCCTTCCCGGTCTTCATGTTCATCGCCTTTGCCTGCCTGTGGCTGCTGCTGGGCGGCATCGCGGGACTGACGGCCTCGCTGAAGCTGCACTGGCCCGACTGGCTGGTGAGCGAAGCCTGGATGACCTTCGGGCGCATCCGCACCGTGCACCTGACAGCCGTGCTCTACGGCTGGATCACCAACGCCGAGTTGGCGATCATCATCTGGCTCATGCCGCGCCTGCTGCGCCGGCCGCTGATCGGCAGCATGTGGATCATGATCGGCGGCGCGCTCGTCAACGTGGCGATCGCCAGCGGCATCGGCGCCATCGGCGCGGGCTGGACCGACGGGATGGAATACCTGGAGATGCCCTGGCAGATCGGCATCTTCTTTGCCGCCGGCATGGTCTGCATCATCGTCCCGGTGATGTACACGCTGGTCAACCGCAAGGTCGAGTCGCTCTACGTGACCACCTGGTACCACACCGCCGCCCTGCTGTGGATCACGATGCTGTTCATCGTCGGCAAGATGCCCGGTGTGCACTTCGGCGTGCAGCAGGCGGCGATGAACTGGTGGTACGGCCACAACGTCCTGGGCCTGTGGTTCACGCCCGTGGCCGTGGGCGCCATCTACTACTTCCTGCCGAAGATCATCGCGCGGCCGATACGCTCGTACAACCTGTCGATCCTGGGTTTCTGGACGCTGGCCTTCTTCTACGCGCAGGTCGGCGGGCACCACCTGGTGGGCGGGCCGGTGCCGGGCTGGCTGGTCACGCTGTCCATCGTGCAGAGCATGATGATGATCGTGCCGGTGCTGGCGTTCGGCATCAACATGGCGCTGACGATGAACGGACGCATGCGCCTGGCACGGTACTCGCCGACGCTGCGTTTCGTGATGTTCGGCGGCGCCATGTACCTGCTGTCTTCGCTGCAGGGCTCCTTCGAGGCGCTGCGCTCGGTGCAGCAGGTGGCCCACTTCACGCACTTCACCGTGGCCCACGCCCACCTGGGCGCCTATGGCTTCGTGACCATGGTGTTGTTCGGGGCCATCTACTTCATGATGCCCCGCATCCTGCACTGGGAGTGGCCGTTCCCGAAGCTCATCTCGTGGCACTTCTGGCTGGCGGCCATCGGCATCGCGACCTACTTCGTGGGGCTGACCTACGGCGGCTGGCTGCAAGGGTTGGCCATGCTCGACGAGGCGCGGCCGTTCATGGACTCCGTGGCGGTGACCATCCCGTGGCTGCAGTGGCGCAGCGTCGGCGGCGCGCTGATGGTGGCCAGCCACCTGGTCTTCGTGGGCCACTTCCTGGCCATGGCCCTGCGTTTCGGGCCCGACCGTGTCGGTGCCGCGCTGTTCAGCCAACGACACCGGGTCCCGGAGCTCGCCCATGGAGAATGAAGTCAAGCTCACGGCCGGCGCGATGGTGACCTTCGCCATCGCCGTCTCGGCGCTGGTCATCGTGCCGTACCTGCAGGTGCGCGACGTGAAGGCACCGCAGGGGCTCGCTCCGTACACCAGCGCCGAGCTGCGCGGGCGCGCCAGCTACATCGCCAACGGCTGCATGTATTGCCACACCCAGCAGCCGCGTTCGGCGAGTTTCGCTCCCGACGCCAAGCGCGGCTGGGGTCGTGCCTCGGTGCCGGGCGACTACTTCTACGACAAGCCGCATCTGCTGGGCAGCATGCGCACCGGGCCGGATCTGCTCAACATCGGGCTGCGGCAGCCCAGCAGGGACTGGCACCTGGGCCACCTGTACCAGCCGCGCGCCTATGTGCCGGGGTCGATCATGCCGGCCTACCCGTACCTGTTCGACGTCAAGGACGAGGCCGATCCGGGTGAGCAGGCCATCAAGCTGCCGCCGGGCCACGTCCCGCCGGGCAAGGTCGTGGTGCCCACGCCCGAGGCGCTGGATCTCGTGAAGTACCTGCAGGCGCTCAGGCGCGACTACCCGGTGCTGCCGCCCGAGCCGCACCAGGCCCCGGGGGCCAAGGCTTCTCCAGCGACGCCGGAGCCCCGGCCCACGCCCGCGACTTGAAAGCACGGTGACCATGAGCCAGGAACCGGCCACGCGCGCACAGCAGCGCGAGAACGAAGACCCCGAAGAGGCCGTCCGCCCGATGCCCCTGGCCGCCCTGCTGGTGGCCGCCGGCATGGTGGTGTGGGCGGTGGTCTACATCCTGACCACCGAGCCTCTGAACCTGTCCTCCCTGGGCGATCAACGCACCCGAGCCGAGCTCTCCGCACCGGCGCAGGCGGCTGGCGCGGCGGTCGACGGCAAGGCACTGTATGCCGCGCAATGTGCCGCCTGCCACCAGGCCACGGGCGCCGGCCTGCCGGGCGTGTTCCCGCCGCTCGACGGCTCGGAGTGGGTGCGCGGCGAGCCGCGCGTGCTGGCCAACATCCTGCTGCACGGCGTCACGGGCGAGATCACCGTCAAGGGCAGCAAGTACCAGGGCGTCATGCCGGCCTTCTCGCAGCTGAGCGACTCCGAGCTCGCCGGCATCGCGAGCTTCATCCGCGGCAGCTGGTCCAACCGCGCCGGCGACGTGCCCGCCGAGCTCTTTGCCCGCGAGCGCAAGGACGGCCAGCGAACGACGCCGTTCGAGGGCGAGGCAGCCCTCGAAGCCCTGTCCCGGTGAGCCATGCTGCGCACCGCCGTCGCCAGCGCGCTGCTGCTGCTCGGCGGCTGGGCGGCAGCCGGCTGGCTGACGTACGACTTCCAGGTCTGGACCGACGAGGGTGCGCGCCGCCTCCAGGTGGCCCTGCGTCCCGTCGAAGCGCCGCCCGTGAGCGTGCAGGGTCCGGCGGGAAGCAGCCACCTCGCGGCCCTGCTCGCCGAGGTCGGCGGCGCCACGATCGTGAACTTCGTCTACACGCGTTGCGTGACGGTGTGTCTGTCGCTCGGCGGCGGCTTCCAGCAACTGCAGGCCGCGCTGCAGGCCGACCGCGCGGCGGGCAGCGCCTCCAGGGTCGGGCTGCTGTCGATCAGCTTCGACAATGCACGTGACGACCCCGCCGCGCTGCAGGCCTATGCGCAACGCCTGCGCGCCGACCCCGCACTGTGGCGCTTCGTGCGCGTGCCGGACACCGCCCAGCAGCAGCACCTGCTGCGCACGCTGGGTGTGGTGGTGACACCCGACGGCCGCGGTGACTTCGAGCACAACGCCGCGCTGCTGGTGTTCGATGCGCGCGCGCGCATGGTGCGCATCTTCGATCTGGCCGAGCAGCAGCTGGCGCTGGACTTCGCGCGGCATCTGTCGGCCAGGTCGCCATGAAACGCCTGGACTGCCGCCACGGCCACCAGCTTGCCCTGGCGCTCACCCTGCTGGTCGTGCTGGCCTGGCCCGGCGTGCGCCAGTGGCTCGAAGCCAGCATGTCGCGACACATGCTGCTGCAGTTCCCGCTGTGGATGGCGGCGGGCCACCTGCTGGCCGACGCGCTGCCGCGACGCGCGCGCGTCGCCATCGCCGGCAGCAACGCCCATGGCATCGCCGGCCTCGTCGGGGTGGTCGTGGTGCTGTCGGTGCTGATGGTGCCGCGCGTGCTCGATCTGGCGCTGCGCGACGCGGGCATCGAAGCCGCGAAGTGCGCGGGACTGCTGGTGGCCGGGGCCGCGCTGCGCGTGTCCTGGCGGCCTGCGGGGCTGGTGGTGCAGAGCTTCTTCCTGGGGATGCTGCTGCCCATGATGGTCGTCGTGGGCCAGCTGTACATCGACTCCCCGCTGCGCCTGTGCAACGCCTACCTGCTCGATGACCAGGTTCGCGTCGGGCGCGGGCTCATCGCCCTGGCGGCGCTGGTGGCCATGGTCTGGCTGACGCAGGCGGCCTGGCGGCTGATGCGCAGCGAAGGGGCGCAACTGGCGCCACCCTAGGGATCGCCACGACGGCCGTGGTCGCTGGCGCTGGCCTGACGCGGGACATCGGCGTCGGCCAGATCGACGTGTGCATGAGGGACGGGGCGCGCACCTGCACCGACGCGGACAAGGCGATGGCGCCGGCGAAGCGGCAGCCCTCAGGCGGGTATCTCGACCACGCAGTACGGGTCGAAGCGCGGGTTCTCCGGCGTGCCGTCGCGCGCGTAACCGCGCGGGTTGCTGAACACGCGGGTGGCGCCGATCGCATAGTCGACCGGGTAGTGCGTGTGGCCGTGGATCCACAGACCGGCGCCGGACCGCTCGACCAGCGCATCGAGGTTGGAGACAAAGGCGACGTTCAGCGGCGAGGCGGCGTGTTTCGGCTCGACGCTGCGCGCCGAAGGTGCGTGATGCGTGACGACCACGGTCGGTCCAGCCTGCCCGGCAAGCTGCTGCGACAGCCAGCCCGCCGCGCGCCGGCACAGTCGGCGGCAGTGTTCGGGCGTGAACGGCGCGCCGCCTTCGACCGCGATGCGCCTGAAGTCGGCGATCAGCCGCGCCGCGGCCGCGCTCGCCTCGTCGCACGCGCGCGGATCGTCGAACAGCAGGAAGTCGGTCCACAACGTGGCGCCGACGAAGCGCACACCCTCCAGTTCGAGCGCGTCCTCGTCCAGCACGTGCACGTGCGTCGCCCGCGCCAGCGCACGCAACTCGGCAGCGACGGCGGGCAAGGAACCCCCGTAGTACTCGTGATTGCCGGGAACGTAGACCACCGGCTGCGCAAAGCCGAGAGCCCACTCGATCGCCTGTCGCGGCCGCGCGATGTCACCGGCGAGCACCACCACGTCGGCCGCGGTGCGCGGCACCTCCATCGGCGCGACGCTCAGGTGCAGGTCCGACAGGATCTGGATCTTCATTCGTAGCCGTGGAACGCTTCGGTTGCGATCCGCTGCGGCACGACACCGGCGAACTGCAGCGTCGCCTGCATCGCCTCGACCAGCGCCGGCGGGCCGACGACGCAGTACGTCGGCGCGCCCGGATCGCCGACCACGCGCCTGAGCAGTTCCTCGTCGATCGTCGCGCCGACGCCGATCGGAAGCGACTCGAGCGCGCGCTTGTACGCGCTGTCGCGCAGCCTTGTCGCGATCGTCAGCTCGGGCTGGAACGGCGCGCTCACCAGTGAAAACGCATGGCATATGCCCGCCGCCGCACCCACCGGCACGCCGCTCAGGCACAGGTCGATCGCCTGGCCCGCGGTGTACTCGAATCCGCCGGGCCTGGCGAAGTGAAACGCCATCGTCCGATCCGCCACTTCCTCGCGTGCAATCAGCGTCGTCTCGAAAGTGCTCACGTCGTCTCCTTCATCGACCCGCGGCCACGCCGCGTCAGAGCGACTTCAGATGCTGGACCAGATCGGCCCGCTGCGCCGCCGTCAGCCCGAGCGCGAGCCGCGCGTCGTAACGCGCGACCACGTCGTCCAGCGTCGCCGCGGAGCCGTCGTGGAAATACGGCGGATGCTGCCAGACGCCGCGCAGCGGCGACGTGCGGTACAACCTGGTCGCCGAGCGCGAGGCGTAGCTCGGCGATTCGGGCTCGGCCATCGAGTCGGCCGACGGATGCAGCCGCTGGTTCGCGTCGGTGAAGTGCGGTCCGCTGTGGCAGGTGGCACAGCGGCCGGCAGCCTCGAACACGAGCTTGCCGCGTGCCGCGACGGCTGCGTCGAAGCTGCCGGCGGGCGCCGCCGGCGCTTCGAGACTCAGCTGGTACGCCTGCAACGCCGGCAGCTTGCTGCCGACGAGCTCCACGTTGCCGTGCGTGACGCTCAGGTCCAGCCGCGGCTCGGTGAACGATCCGAGCCCGCCCATCTCGACGACCGCGACATAGCGGCTCCAGTACGCGATCTCGCTGCCGTCGCCCGTGTACGTGATGCGCCCGATGCCGGCGAGTCCGTACGCCGGCGGGATCACGACCGGCTTGTCCAGGCCATCGACGTTGTGGCCCGGATCGAACCTGCCCTTGCCCCACGAATTGAGCACAGCGGTGGTCGCCGCATCGAGCGCAGGCGGCAGCGCGATGATCGCGCCGGGGTTCAGGTCGCGGTTCGGCCAGCCGTTCAACCGCTTGCCGATGCCGCGTGCGAACGAGTCGTCGACCGTCGAGTGGCACAGCGCGCACGTGATACCGACGCGTTGGAGTCGATCGACGCCGCCGACCGTCTCCACCGTGCCCCTGACGCCGACGACCGCGTCGAGCTTCAGCAGCGCCAGCGTCGTGCCCAGGCGGCTCTGGAGGTCGACGCTGCCGTTGCGGATGCCGTCGACGACCTGCGGTGGCAGCGCGTCGGCATCGACCTTCAGGCCGACCGACAGTGCGGTCAGCGGATCGACCGCCGCTTCGATCACCTCGTGCAGGCGCAGTGCATCGGTCCACTGCGCTTCGTCGCCGAAGGTGTCGAAGCGGAAGATCTGCCTGCCCTGCTCGACCAGCGCCGCCTGCTCGGCGGCGACCTCGTCCGACGAGCCGCCGCAGGCGCTCGCCGCCGCGGCGACGCCGGCCAGCAGCAGCGCGCGCACGACGCCGCTCACGAAAGGGGCGGAACATGGGTGCAAGAGGTCCTCACGAGCGTTCTCCTCGTCGTTCGGTCGATGTCGGTCCGCCAGGCGCGCGAGGCACCGGCGCCGCCGCGTTCAACGGCTCGGGTGGCAGGTCGTTCCCGGGCGCGTCGCCTCGCGCAGCCAGGCGATCAGGTCGGCGCGCTCGTGCGCGTCGGCGATGCCCGCGTATCCCATCGTCGTTCCCGGAACGGCTTGCATCGGGTGCTGCAGGAACGTGTCGAGCGTGGCTTCGTTCCACACGATCTTCGAGTCGCGCAGCGCCTTCGAGTAACCGTCGTAACCCGGCGCCGTGCCGGCCCGGCGTCCGAACAGCCCGCAGTGCTGCGGGCCGGTACGGTTGGCTTCGATCGAGTGGCACGCGATGCAGCGCTCGTACACCTGCCCGCCGCGCTGCAACGCTTGCGCGTCGGGCGCAGCGTGCGCTGCCGACAGCGACAGCGCAGCGCAGGCGCAGGCCACGATCGCGCGCACGCTCACGACACGAACGCCGAGGGCACCGGGTTCTCGCCGAGCACCTGCCGCAGCACCGCCCAGTGCATCGCTTCGTCGCCGAGGATGCTGGCGGCGACCTTCGCCAGTTCGCGCTCGGCAAACAGCGGCACCGCGCCGAGGTACGCGGACACCGCGCCCTTCTCCAGTCCCGCCGCGAAGCGCAGTACGTCGGCCTCGGACTCGAGCTTGTCGACCGGAAACATGTACTTCGCCTTCGCCGCCACCGGCTTGCCGCCGAGCTTGCGCACGGTGGCCTCGAGCGCGCTCGCGTGCTCCTTGTGGTGCCCCTGGAACTGCAGCGCGACCGCCAGCGCGGACTTGCCGAGCAGCCCGCTCTCGGCGCCGACCTGGTACGCGGCCACCGCCTCGAGTTCGGCGCCCAGCGCGGTGTTGAGGATGCGGATGTCGGCTTCGGCGACGCTGCCGCCGGCCTTGGCGGCGAGCGCCTCGCGCCCGCCGAGCAGCGCGACCGCCACCGCCGACAGCACTGCGCCGCCCGTGACGAGCGCGCGCCGGCGTGAGCGCAGCAGATGCGTGGGGGGAAGGACGAGCTGGTCGGTCATGACGGTCTCCGTTCGGTTCGAGAAACACCCGCGCATCAGTGCGGGTGAGGTCGAGAAACACCCGCGCATCAGCGCGGGCGAATGAGGCCCTGCGCGTGCAGGGCGGCAATGACGCGGTTCACGACGGCGTCGCAGCGTTCACCGGCAAAGGCGAAAGCCTCGTTCGCGTGCGCCTCGAGCTGCGCACCCAGCGCATCGCGCAGCAGTGCGCGGGCGCGCAGGTAGCGGGTCTTGACGACGTCGCCGCTGACGCCCAGGCAGAACGCGGTTTCCTCCACGCTCTTCTCCTCGACCGCGCGCAGGATGAAGACGCTGCGGTAGATCGGCGGCAGCCGCTCGATCGCGGCTTGCAGCAGCGCGCGCAGCTGGCCGCGCTCGGCGGCGGCGTCCGGGCCTTCGTCGCGCGTGTCGACGAAAGACTTCGAATGCTCCGCTGCGGTTTCGTCGTTCATGTCCGGGTTGTCGTCGATCGGCACGGTGCGACCCTTCCTGCGCTGCACATCCAGCGCGACGTTGATCGCGATGCGCGCCAGCCATGTGCCGAGCGCGGCGTCGCCGCGATACGAATCGAGGCTCATGAACGCGCGCAGGTAGGCGTCCTGCACGACGTCCTGCGCTTCGGCGTCGTCGGCGACGATGCCGCGCGCGGCGCGGAACAACAGGCGGTTGTGCCGGCGCATGATCAGCTCGAACGCGGCCGCATCGCCGCCGCGCGCGCGCAGCGTGAGATCGAGATCGCTCTCGGCAGGCGATCGACTGCCGATCTGGCTTTCGAAGGTGGCCGTCATCGCATCTCTCCTTGGTCTGTGCATTGGACGCCGGCGGCGACCAGAAGGTGACAGCGCACGCCACCCGCGCCGCCCGCGTGCCGGGCGTCAGGCCGATTGCCGCGCGGTCTTCGGATGGCCAACCCGCATGCTGCCCTGGACGTCCGCGATCGCGCGGGCACGGACGCAACGACCGCCTGTTGCAGTGTGACGTGCACCAGCGCGCCGACCTTGTCTTCGGTGCGCTCTGGATGGACTGCGCGCGTCGTGCAATGCCGCTCCGACGCTCACGGCGTGAGCACGGGTGTGCCGCAGCGGTGCGACTGGCGCGACGGTCGAGCCGCGGCGGGCTGATCGCCTGGCCGGCGTGCGGCGCGCGCAGCGCCGCGGTGCGCGCCGCACGCCCGTCAGATCGTCAAACGCTCGCGTGCCTGGCGCGCAGCGACAAGGGCGTGGTGCGAGCGCGCACCCCGGGCACGGGAAGGGCCGCGTTGGTTCGTCACAGCTGCGGTACGCCGGCCGCTGCTCGTCGGTGAGTCGAGCGCACGCACGACTGCATCGAAGTGAAGGCAACGGACGTGCCGCGGCGTTTCAGTGGGCGGCACTTCCGACCAGGTGATGAGCGATTCCTCGGCGCAGTCCGGACGCTCGGCGATCAGCAGATGGGACTGGCGGCCGCAGGCCCCGCACTGTTGGACGCCAACTTGACAACGAGAAAGAAAAAAGGACCGGCCATCGCTGGCAAGTCCTTGATTCTTAGAAGTCTCTTGGTGGGCAGTGCAGGGTTCGAACCTGCGACCCCTGCCGTGTGAAGGCATTTTCTATCGTTCCTAAGGTGTTGATCTGAAAGAAGAATCCTTCAGAATCAAGCACTTAGCCTGCCACTACCTGCCGTTGTCTGCGACTGCTCGATAGAATCTGCACTTAGCCTGCACTTACGCAGGCGGGAGCAGATCATGGCAGAGGTCACCCGGTCGACCATCGCGAAGGTCGCCGCCGCCGCCGACAAGCCCAACAAGCCCTACGAGATCCGCTCCGAGCGCGTCCACGGGCTGCTGCTGCGTGTGCAGCCGAGCGGCAAGCGGACCTTCTACTGCCAGATCGCGCGCGGCAAGCGGGTCAAGGTCGGATCAACGTCGCACCTGACGCTGAAGCAGGCCGAGGAACGCGCGAAGGCGATCATGCGCGATCCAGAGGCCGCGCTGCAGGCGCGCAAGGCACCGGCAGGAACGACGCTGCGCGACCTCGTCGACGGCGACTACAAGACCTTCGCCACTGCCCACAAGAAGGACGCCGAGGCCACGCTCAAGCGCATCAGGGCCGCATGGGCGCCGCTGCTCGACCGGCGCGTCGACGAGATCACCGCGACCGACGTCGAGGCGCTGCGCACGAAGCGCCTGGTGGCAGGCAGGGCACCGTCGACCATCAATCGCGACGTCGCCGCGTTGTCGAGCGTGCTGACGTACTGGGCGAAGCAGTCGAAGACCGAGAACCCGCTGCGCGGCGACGGCTTCGACAAGGTCGAGGAGCCCGACGACAAGCGGGTGCGCTACCTGACGAAGGACGAGGCCGCGCGACTGCGCCAGGCGCTCGCCGACCGCGACGACGCCGCGCGTGCCGAGCGTGAACGCTACAACGCATGGCGCAGGCAGCGCGGGCTGCCGCAGCTGCCAGCAATCGGCAGGTTCGCCGATCACGTGTCGCCGATGGTGTTGATCACGCTGAACACCGGGCTCAGGCAGGGCGAACTGTTCGCGCTCACATGGGAAGCGGTCAACCTCGACCTGCGGCAGATCACCGTGAAGGCGGCGACCGCCAAGAGTAATAAGACGCGCGTCATCCCGCTGAACGACGAGGCACTCGACGTCTTCAACGCGATCAAGCCGACCATCGCCGCCGGCCTCGTCTTCAAGTCGCCGAAGACCGGCGGCATGTTCACCGACACCAAGAAGGCGTGGGCGAACCTTTGCGAGGCCGCGAAGCTCGTCGACTTTCGCTGGCATGACATGCGGCATGACTTCGCCTCGCAGCTGGTCGTGCGCGGCGTCAGCCTGTACGCCGTGCAGGCGCTGCTCGGCCACGGGTCGAGCGTGATGACGCAGCGTTACGCGCACCTGCGGCCCGGCCACCTGGCCGACGCGGTCGCGATGTTGGGAGGGGCGAAGTGAAGCTCGACACCGACAACATCTTCGCGGCGCTGTTGAGCACCACGCCGGCCGCGCAGGCATGGGCGCTGCAGAAAGTGCGCCGCTACGCCGAGCAGCGCCTGCGCGCCGCCTGCGAGCGCATGAGCATCGCGGTAGACGACCTGGCCGACAACGACCGCGCCGTCGTCGCGTACCTGCTCCTCGACAAGTCCGACGCCGAGCGCAGCGAGAAGAAGGCGGCGCTGCTCATGCGCCTGTGCATCGCGGTGGAGGAGCAGCCCGCCGCCCGTGGTCTGCTCGTGCCGAAGCTCGTGCTTGCGCTGCGCGACATGGAGCACGCCAAGGCCAGCCAGCAGCAGCGCGACCGCGCGCTACAGGGCGGCACGCTGACCGAGGAGCAGCAGCGGCGGATGCGTGACCAGTACGCGCACCGCGTGCGCGACGGCCAGAAGTACGGCGCCGTCAAGGCGCTGGCTCGCGCCTTTGGCGTCAGCGAGCGCACGGTGCACGACGTCGTCAAGCTCAAGAGAATTCGGAAGCGGCCGGGCTAGTTCCGACTTCGTTTCTAGAGTGCCGAAGCACGCAAGTTCATCAACCCGGCGTGCAACGGCAGACAAGGGGCCATAGCACGCCACCACCCAGGAGCGTGCTATGTCACACCTCGCCACCTCGGAGCCGTTGGCTCACTCACCCGAGAGCGCGGCGAAGCGCCTCGGCGTCCCCTTGAGGTTGATCTACGCGCTGCTCGCCGCCGGTGAATTGCGCAGCACGAAGATCGGCAAGCGCCGGTTGATCCCGGACGTCGAACTGCAGCGGCTGCTGCAGCGCAAGCTGACGGAGGCCGCGTGATGAACGCGGTCCTCTACACCCTGATCGACGGCGAGCAGATGAACCGCGAGCACCCGGACACGTTCTGGATGCCCGACCTCGCCGACCGTCGCGGCCTGCGGCGACGGCGTCACCGAGCGCCTGTGGGTGCGCTTGCTCGAGCCCATGGACGCCGACGGCGTCATCGTCGGCGAACTCGACGCCGTCCCGGTCTTCGACGACAAGGGCCTCGACCTCGGCGACATCGTGCGCTTCGAGCCGAGGCACGTCATCGAGATCCACGAGTCGACGCCGCCTATCGACGAGTGCGCCCGTGCTGCGATGGTCGGCGCGCTGCAGCGCAATCAGAAGAAGGCCCGCGCGAGGCGGGCCTAAGGACTAAATCCAATGCACGCGAATACTACAACCGACAAGCCGACGCCGCTGCGGCCCAGGCTCGACGCCGTGCCCGATGCCCTGCGCCGCACCGGCTCGTGGGTCGCATGGGACTACGTCCTGCGCGAGGGCAGGTGGACGAAGCCGCCGTCGAGGGCCACAGGTCCGGGGATGGCGAAGACCAACGACCCTGCGACCTGGTCCACGTTCGAAGCCGCCGCCGCTGTGGCCCCGGAGCACGACGGCATTGGCTTGGTGTTGGCCGAGGACCTGGTCGGCATTGACCTCGACCACGTGCTCGACCCGGAGACGGGCGTGATTGAAGCGTGGGCGACCGAGGTGCTGCAGAAGTTCGCCGGCTGCTACGCCGAGCGCAGCCCGAGCGGCGACGGCCTGCGCATCTTCTGCCGTGGCGTCGCACGCCGCTGTGGCAAGGGTGGACCGTCGAACCGGCTCGAGGTTTACGACAAGACGTCGCCGAGGTATCTGACCTACACCGGCCACCGGCTCGGCGGGGGCGAGGTTGTCGAGGCGCAGGACGCGCTCGACTGGCTGCACGACACCTTCATGCAGAAGGCCGCGCCGAAGGCCGAGAAGGCCCCTACAGGCGCTTCCGGCGGGCTGACCGATGAGGAGGTGCTTCGCCGGGCACGCGAGGCTAGGAACGGCGCCAAGTTCACCCGCCTGTGGTCCGGTGACGCTGGCGAGGACCCGTCGAGCGCCGACGCCGCGCTCGTCGGCATCTTGGCCTTCTGGACACAGGATCGTGCGCAGCTCGACCGTCTGTTCCGGCGCAGCATGCTGATGCGGCCGAAGTGGGACGATCCGCGCGGCGAGACGACCTACGGCTGGCTGACCATCGACTCCGTGCTCGCTATGGGCGGCGAGCGCTACAGCGGCCAGGGTGCCGGTAGCGGCGGGGCCACGAGCCGGGAGGCGCCGAAGGCAACGCCGCTGCCACCCGAGCTCGCGCCCGTCGAGGCGTTCCCGATGGACGCCCTGCCGGCGTCGTTCAAGCCGTGGGTAGATGACGTGTGCGAGCGCATGCAGTGCCCGCCCGACTTCGTGGCCGTGCCGCTGCTCGTCGCGGCGGCGTCGCTGGCGGCGCGGCGCGTCGTTGTCCGGCTGCGCAAGCTCGACGACTGGAGCGAGCCGGCGAACCTGTGGGCGCTGATCGTCGGGCGCCCCGGGATGATGAAGTCGCCCGCAATGCGCGCCGCGCTGGCGCCCATCGAGCGCCTCGAGGCGCGCGCCGTCGAGACGTACAACGAAGCGATGGCGCAGCACAAGCTGGACCTCGTGTCGGCGAAGGTGTTGGCCGACGTGCGAATGTCCGAGGCAAAGAAGGCACTGAAGGCCGACATCGCCGCCGACGTCTCGAGCCTGCTCGCCGCCGCATCGGACGAGCCGGCCGCACCGAAGCGTGGGCGCTACGTCGTCAACTCGCCGACGTGGGAGAAGCTGCACGAGCTCCTGGCCGAAGGCGACGGCGCGCTGCTGATGACGCGCGACGAGATGTCGGGATGGTTCTTTGAGATGGCACGCGAGGAGAACTCTGAGACGCGGTCCTTCTTCGTCCAGTGCTGGAGCGGCGGCAAGTTCACGGCTGACCGCATCGGCCGCGGCACCATCACTGCCGAGGACATGCGCCTGTCCATCATCGGCGCCATCCAGCCCGGGCCGCTGGGCCACATCATGCGGGCGAGCCGCGCCGGACGCGGCGACGACGGGCTGATCGAGCGCTTCCTCGTCGCGTGGCCGGACGACCCCGGCCCGTGGCGCGACGTGGACCGGCTGCCCGACAGCGAGGCGCGCTCGCGTGTGCGCGAGGTGTTCGACCGCCTGGACGCCGCGTCGCTGTGGAGTCTGAAGGCCGAGCAGAACATGATCGGTACCGAACCCGTCGGGCTCCCGTTCCTGCGGCTCGACGACGAGGCGCGCGCGGCGTTCTCGGAGTGGCGGGCCGAGCTCGAGCACCGCCTGCGCGCCCCCGGCGAAGACCCGTGCGAGGCCGCGCTCGCCAAGTTTCGGCATCACGTCCCGGCGTTCGCGCTCACCGTGCACCTGTGCGACGGCGGCGCCGGACCCGTGACGCAGAAGGCAATGCTGCGCGCTCTCGCGCTCGGCGACTACTTCGACAGCCACGCCCGCAGGCTGCACGCCAGTGGACACCGCGCCGCCGTGCGCGCCGCGCGCCTGATCGTGGACAAGGTCAAGACCGGCGCGCTGGCCGAGCCGTTCTCCGCCCGCGACGTGTACCGCCCACAGTGGTCGGGGCTGACGGAACGCGAGGCCGTGGCCGAGGCGCTCGACATGCTGGCGGCGCACGGCTGGGTGACGGAGGCCACGGTCGAGAGCGGCGGGCGCCCGACGACCGTCTACACGCTGGCCGAGGAGGTGCGCCGTGGCGAAGTGGATTGACCGGCTGCACGTGAATTTGGCCGCACCCCCCTCCGGGGGCACTGACAGAACTGACAAAAGGGGGGTTCTGTCAGTTTTGTCAGTGAGCCGGGAGGGGGGTGACGCTGAAATTTCGTTCCCGGAGTCCGGTCCTACCCCGCCCGTGAATTTCGCTGCACCCCCCTCTGGGGGCACTGACAGAACTGACAAAAGGGGGGTTCTGTCAGTTTTGTCAGTGAGCCGGGAGGGGGGTGACGCTGAAATTTCGAGCCCCACCGACGAGCGCGTCACCTGCCTCGCCTGTGGTCACTTCCTGCCCAACAGCCGCCGCTGCGGAAACCACAGGCGGGCGGGGCTGCGTTCGCCCTGGCTCGGCCTCGACCTTCCCACGCTGCCGCAGAGGTGCGGCGGGTTCGTCCACATCACCACGTAGGAGAAACCATGTTCTTCCGCATCGGCAGCCGCCTGCTCAACATCGACCGCATCGTGAGCGTGAATCTGTACGGCAAGGTTTTCTGTGCCCGCATGAGCGACGGCAGCACGGTCGATTTCAGCCCTATCGACGCCGACGACCTCGAGCGGGCGACCTCCCTGCACGTGCCGTCACGCCCCGGCGACACCATGCTTGTCGTCACCTACTACGGCAACACCGACGACGGGCCGGAATACGAGGTCGACGAGGTGCCCGTCGTGGCCTGGCGCATCGTCGGCCCGACCGCCGAGCCGGTCACGGTCGACGAGCTCGGCGCCAACCAGCGCGGCGGCATCGTGATGCCCGACGGCAAGGTCTGCGCGCAGTACGACACCACGTGGCCCACGCGCGAGAAGTTCATCGAGTCAATGGTGTCGCGGCTGCGCGAGCGTGAGGCCAAGCATGCTTGATCGCACCGACCTGTTCGCCGACCTATTCACCGACCGCCGGCTGACGCAGCCGTGGCGCGCCGACGAGTACCTCGTCGTCGATGGTCTGTGCCTGGTCTACACCGCGCGGCGCGGCAGCGACGACGTCACCGTGCACCTGCCCGGCTGCCGCAGCGTCAGCCTGCGGGCGCTGCGCGATGCGGGCCACGACGTCACGCTGCCGACGCGGTGGCGGATCGGACCGTGACGTATCCCCTAATGCGTTTCGGCAAAAAACGCCGAGCAATCGGGCATCGAACGTACCCGCATGGCGGACGCCGACAGAGGACCCAACGGTGCGTCGGGTCCTTCCACGGCGCACCCCAACTGCGGGTAATTCGCGCCGCAATGTTTTCGGGTTTGTGCTTAATTTTTAAGCAGGCATTTCACAATGGTAACGACTGTTACGGTTTCGATGAGTGAGTTTGGGAGGATGCTGGGACTGTCGCGGCAGACTGTCGCGCAGTACGTGGCCGAGGGCATGCCTGCCGGTCCTGCGGGGCGTGGCGTCAACGGGCGCCAGGTCCCGTTCGCCGCGGCGCACCGCTGGCTTTTGGACCGCGCTGTGGCCCGCGCCAGGGCGCACGACGGCGGCGAGACGCTGCGCCAGGCCGAAACGCGCAAGGCCCGCGCCGACGCCGACCTGGCCGAGGCGAAGGTGGCCGCGCTGCGCGAGCAGATGGTGCCGGCTGCTGTGGCGACGGCCGCGTTCGCTGCCTGTCTGCGCAGTTTCGACGCCGCCGCCGAGGCGATGATTGACCGACTGGTGCCGCGCATTGCGGTCGAGACTTCACCCGCCGTACTGCGGCATATGGCGCTGGACGAGGCGCGCCGCGCGCGGCAGCAGATGGCCGACGACCTCGACCCGGACGGCGAGGCCGCATCGTGACCGACCTCGCCGACCTCGAGCACGTCGTGCGCCGCGTCATCCGGCAGGAGCTCGAGCGCCTGTTCGCCGACCGGCTGACGCCGCCGCAGCGCAGGACGATGCAGATCATCATCGCGATGTTCGAGGCCGGCGAGTGCTTCACGACGGCCGGCGTCGTCGACGCGGCGAGGTTCGATCCCGAGGCGAAGAAGGTGCTGCTGCAGACGTGCAACCTCGACCCGCACAAGCTCGGCATCCTGCTCGGGCAGGTCGCGCAGGCCGGCGCCGCCGTCGATGGTCTTCGCCTGGTGCGCCTGCCGGCCGAAGCGGGCAGCAGGAGATGGGTGCTGGAAGCCGTCCAAACCCTTTGAGCGCCGCGATCGTGGTCGGCACCATGCCGAACCATGATGCAACGCGAACACCTCCCCCAAAGCGGCTTTCTTGACCTGACCGTGCGTCAGGCGAGCCGCTACTCGCTCGGCGAGCTCATCCGCGCCGCCGCCCACGACGACAAGTCGGTGCTGCCGTTCTACAGGGAGATCAGCGAAGCGATCGCCGCGAAGACGGGGCAGCAGCCGACGACGTTCCGCTCGTTCTACATCCCGAACGACGTGCTCGTCAGGGACATGACCGCCAGCGGATCCAGTGGATCGAACTATCTCGTCGGCACGCAGAACGCGGGCTTCGCGGGTGCGCTGTTCGCGACGTCGATCACCGCCCGCCTGCCGCTGCGCCGCGCGCAGTTGACCGGCAACGGCACGATCGCCGCCGTGACGACCGCGCCGACCGTGGCCTGGCTGAGTGACGAGGCGACGCAGGCGCCGGATGGTGCGCCCGTCGTCGGTCAGCGGTCGATGACGCCGAAGACGATCGCGACGACGCAGTTCGTCAGCAAGCAGTTCGACCTGCAGTCGCCCGGCGCGATCTCGTTCGTCGAGCAGCAGATGGGGGCCGCGCTGGCGAAGGCGGTCGACGTTGCCTTCATCAGCGGCGGCGGCAGCGGCGGCGAGCCGCTGGGCTTGCTTCAGGTGCCGAACACCGTCAGCCAGTCGGGCACGACCCTCGCCTACAGCGGGGTGTGCACGATGATCGCCGCCGCCGAGGGCTACGGCGGCGCGCCGGTCGCAATCATGGGCGTCGACGTCGCGCGGCTGCTGCGCCAGAGAGCGAAGATCACCTCGGGCGAGCCGATCTACAGCAATGGCAAGCTCGACGGCCTCGACGTCTTCGTCAGCCGTGCCGCGCCCGACGATGCGATGGTGCTGCTCGACCCGACGCTGATCGCCGAGGCGCGCTGGGGGACGGTCGAGGTCACGATCAGCCCGCTCGCGTCGCCGACCGCGTTCAGGTACGGCGGCATCGGTGTGCGGCTGATGCTGTCGATCGACTGGGCCGTCGATCATCCTTCGACGATCGCGAAGTCGACCTCGATTACCTGATGGAGCACCCGATGGCAAACCCCACCGCGAAGATTCGCCTGCTGCGCAACGTCTGGATCGGCGGCAAGCCGCACCGCACCGGCGACGTCGTCGCGGTCGACCTCGAGGACGCACTTGCCTGCGCCGAGCAGATGGCGGGCACCTTCATCGACGACGACGACCGCGAGCGTGCGCTCGCCGCACGCCGCGCCGACATCGCGCGGATGCTGCGCGTCACGACGCCGTGGCATCAGGCCGGGCCGTCCGGCGCCTGGCAGCGCACGCACTGACAGTTTCGGGAGGTCGGCGCTTGCTGACTGGTTCTCCGCCAGCGGCAGCCGCGGGAACGGACGCCGACCTCCCACCCCCCACCGCAAGTTGATTCACGGCGATGCGCGGGTTGAGAAGCCCGGCGCCCCTCCCATACACCATGACCGACAGCCTGAAGTTCACCCTCAAGACGACGCTGCGCGTGCGCGTCGACAACCGCCTCGAGATCTGCAGCGGCAGCGTCATCCTCTGCGACGCCGCCACCGCCGGCGACCTCGTCGCCCGTGATCTGGCCGTGCTCACCGATCCGAGCGACGCACCGCGACTGCTGGCCGCCGTCGACGAGCTCGACCGCCGGCAGGCGGCGTAAGTGCTCGGCGGCACTTAGGCTGCAGCGGCACTTACAAAGCACTTAGCGCGAAGGCCCGGTTAGTGGGCACTTCGCGCTAAGGTGTTGATTTACTTGGTGGGCAGTGCAGGGTTCGAACCTGCGACCCCTGCCGTGTGAAGGCAGTGCTCTACCGCTGAGCTAACTGCCCGGAAGTCGGCTGGCCGCTTTCCGGCAAGGCCGCGATTATGCCATGGCGACGCGCCACACCGTCTTGCCGCCACTGGCCTGGTCGAGGTCGGCGAGCACGACCTCGTGGGCGGCACACTCGTCGGCGCTGGCGGCGAGCACCGGCAGCGCGAACTGGCGCAGGTCGACGGCTTCGGCGGCGGCCTGCGCCTGTTCGGCATCGAGCCCGTCGATGACCAGCGACTCCTGACCCCGCGTCATGCGGATGTACACCTCGGCGAGCAACCCGGCGTCGAGCAGCGCGCCGTGCAGCGTGCGACTGGCGTTGTCGACGTCCAGGCGCTTGCACAGCGCGTCGAGCGAGTTCGACTTGCCGGGAAACATCTCGCGCGCCATCAGCAGGCTGTCGACGACGCCGGCCACGTGCTCGCGAAACGCCGGCCGGCCGATGCGGCGCAGCTCCTCGTCGAGGAAACCGATGTCGAAGGCTGCGTTGTGGATCACGACCTCGGCGCCGGCCAGGTACTCCAGCAGTTCGTCGGCCACGGCGGCGAACAACGGCTTGTCGGCGAGGAACTCGTCGGTCAGGCCGTGGATGCGCACCGCGTCGTCGCTGTTGCGGCGCTCGGGGTTCAGGTAGTGGTGCAGGTTGCGCCCGGTCAGGCGCCGGTTGACCATCTCGACGCAGCCGATCTCGATGATGCGGTCGCCGCTCTCGGGGCTGAGGCCCGTGGTCTCGGTGTCGAGGAAGATCTGTCGCATCGTCGGTGTCGGTTCAGTGCGTTCGGCGCGTCGCGCGCAGCCACAGCCAGGCGCCGGCGGCGACCATCGGCACGCACAGCCACTGGCCCATGCTCATGTTCAGCGCCAGCAGGCCGAGGAAGCCGTCGGGCTCGCGGAAGTACTCGGCGACGAATCGCAGCACGCCGTAGCCGACGAGGAACGCGCCCGAGACCTGGCCGGTGGCGCGCCGGCCGCGCGCGTACAGCCACAGCAGCACGAACAGCAGCAGCCCCTCGAGCGCGAACTGGTACAGCTGCGACGGGTGGCGCGGCACGTCGCTGCCCGACTGCGGGAACACCATTGCCCACGGCAGCGACGCATCGGCCGCGCGCCCCCACAGCTCGCCGTTGATGAAGTTGCCGATGCGCCCGGCCGCCAGCCCGGTGGGCACGCACGGCGCGATCAGGTCGGTGACCTGCAGGAACGGCCGACCACGCGAACGCGCGTACAGCGCCATCGCCGCGATCACGCCGAGCAGGCCGCCGTGGAACGACATGCCGCCCTTCCACAGCGCCAGCACCTCGAGCGGGTTCGCCGCGTAGTGCCCCGGCTTGTAGAACAGTGCGTAGCCGAGCCGACCGCCGACGATCACGCCGACCACGCCCCAGAACAGCAGGTCCTCGACGTCGCGGCGCGTCCAGCCGGCCTGCGCGAACGCCGGCTGTTTCACGCGCAGCGACGCCAGCCACAGGAACAGCGCGAACGCGGCCAGGTAGGTCAGCCCGTACCAGTGGATCTGCACCGGGCCCAGCGAGATCGCGACCGGGTCGAACCGGGGGTGCATGAGCATGGCACGCATGCTAGCAGCGCCCCGGCGCGCGACCCCCGCCGGCCTAGAATCCCCGCTGCTTCGCACGAGCCCCGCCCACCGGAGAGAC
The DNA here is from genome assembly GCF_035325925.1 of Azohydromonas sp. NCBI lineage: Bacteria > Pseudomonadati > Pseudomonadota > Betaproteobacteria > Burkholderiales > Sphaerotilaceae > Azohydromonas > Azohydromonas sp. Next base: position 27,971 of record NZ_DAOKZA010000015.1, read on the forward strand.
CATGACCGAACCGCTGAAGATCAACCGCCGCAGCGCGAACATCACCGAAGGCGTGGCGCGCGCGCCGAACCGCTCCATGTACTACGGCATGGGCTATTCCGACAAGGACTTCAGCAAGCCGATGATCGGCGTGGCCAATGCGCACTCGACGATCACGCCGTGCAACTCGGGGCTGCAGCGGCTCGCCGACGCGGCGGTCGAGGGGCTGAAGGCGGCCGGCGCGAACCCGCAGGTGTTCGGCACGCCGACGATCAGCGACGGCATGGCGATGGGCACCGAGGGCATGAAGTACTCGCTGGTCTCGCGCGAGGTGATTTCCGACTGCGTCGAGACCTCGGTGCAGGGCCAGTGGATGGACGGCGTGCTGGTGATCGGCGGCTGCGACAAGAACATGCCCGGCGCGATGATGGGCATGCTGCGCGCCAACGTGCCCGGCCTGTTCGTCTACGGCGGCACCATCCTGCCCGGCCGCTACAAGGGCCAGGACCTGAACATCGTCAGCGTCTTCGAGGCGGTGGGCCAGTACAGCGCCGGCAAGATGAGCGACGAGGACTTCTGCCAGATCGAACGCCGCGCGATCCCGGGCAGCGGTTCGTGCGGCGGCATGTACACCGCCAACACGATGAGCTCGGCGTTCGAGGCGCTGGGCATGAGCCTGCCCGGCTCGTCGACGATGGCCAACGTCGAGGACGAGATCGTCGCCGCGACGCGCCGCGCCGCCGCGGTGCTCGTCGAGGCGGTGAAGAACGACCTCAAGCCGCGCGACATCGTCACGCGCGAGAGCATCGAGAACGCGGTGGCGGTGATCATGGCCATCGGCGGCTCGACCAACGCGGTGCTGCACTTCCTGGCCATCGCACACGCCGCCGGCGTCGAGTGGACCATCGACGACTTCGAGCGCGTGCGCCAGAAGGTGCCGGTGATCTGCGATCTCAAGCCCAGCGGCAGGTACCTCGCGATCGACCTGCACCGCGCCGGCGGCATCCCGCAGGTCATGAAGCTGCTGCTCGACGCCGGCCTGCTGCACGGCCATTGCATGACGATCACCGGCAAGTCGCTGGCCGAGAACCTGGCCGACGTGCCGTCCACCGTGCGCGCCGACCAGGACGTGATCCGGCCGCTGTCGAACCCGCTGTACGCCGAGGGGCACCTGGCCATCCTCAAGGGCAACCTCAGCCCCGAGGGCAGCGTGGCCAAGATCACCGGGCTGAAGAACCCGCGCATCACCGGACCGGCGCGCGTGTTCGACGACGAGCAGTCGGCGCTGGCGGCGATCATGGCCGGGCGCATCCGGGCCGGCGACGTGATGGTGCTGCGCTACCTCGGCCCCAAGGGCGGCCCCGGCATGCCCGAGATGCTCGCGCCCACCGGCGCGCTGATCGGCCAGGGCCTGGGCGAGTCGGTCGGGCTGATCACCGACGGGCGCTTCTCGGGCGGCACCTGGGGCATGGTCGTCGGCCACGTCGCACCCGAGGCCCACGAGGGCGGCACGATCGCGCTGGTGCAAGAGGGCGACACGATCACCATCGACGCGCACCGCCGGCTGCTGCAGCTCGAGGTCGACGACGCCGAGATCGCGCGCCGCCGTGCCGCGTGGCAACCGCCGGCACCGCGCTACCGGCGTGGCGTGCTCGCCAAGTTCGCGCACAACGCGGCCAGCGCCAGCCACGGCGCGGTGCTCGATCGTTACGAATCGTGAACGCCGGCGCCACGCCGGCGCGGCACGCTCACTTGACGCGCCGGCCGTGCTCGTCCATGCCGAGGTGGTCCAGGTGCTTGCGCCGGCGCTCGGCCTTGCGCTGCTCCATCTTGTCGATCTCGCGCTTCTTCGTCAGCCCCGACGAGTCGGCGAACGACCACCACAGCACCGCCAGGGCGAACGGCGCGAGCACCCACCACCACGACAGGTCGGCCACCGGGCCGAGTTCCGCGAGCTTGGCGGCGATCAGCAGCACGCCGAGAACCACGAACGCCATCGTCAACCCCTTTCGCGCCGGCGGGGTCAACCGCCGGGCCTAGAATTCCGTTTCGGTACCTGTACGTTAACGCGCTATTTCGACCCGCCGAGAGGAAACATGAAGACTTTGTTCGCACTGACCGTCGTCGCCGGCCTGTTCGCCGCCTCGCCCGCCTTCGCCGACGCCGAACTGGCGAAGAAGAAGAACTGCATGGCCTGCCACGCGCTCGACAAGAAGCTCGTCGGCCCGTCGTACAAGGACGTGGCGGCGAAGTACGCCGGCAAGGCGGGCGCCGCCGACGAACTGGCGCAGAAGATCATCAAGGGCGGCAAGGGCGTGTGGGGGCAGGTGCCGATGCCCGCCAACCCGCAGGTCAGCGAGGCCGAGGCCAAGCAGCTCGCGGCCTGGGTGCTGACCGTCAAGTAACGCGGTCCCGCGCCGCAGCCCGCCGCCGCGAGGCGGCGGGCTTCGTCACGTCGGCGGCGGGCGCCAGCGCCGCAGCAGCAGCGCGTTGGTCACCACGCTGACGCTGCTGAAGGCCATGGCCGCGCCGGCGATCACCGGGTTGAGCAGCCCCACCGCGGCGAGCGGGATGCCGACCACGTTGTAGGCGAAGGCCCAAAACAGGTTCTGGCGGATCTTCGCGTAGGTGCGGCGCGAGATGTCGATCGCCGCCACCACCAGCCGCGGGTCGCTGCGCATCAGCGTGATGCCTGCGGTCTCCATCGCGACGTCGGTGCCGCTGCCCATCGCGATGCCGACGTCGGCGGCCGCCAGCGCCGGCGCGTCGTTGATGCCGTCGCCGACCATCGCCACCGTCGCGCCGCCGGCCTTCAGCGCCATCACGGCCTGCGCCTTGGCCTCGGGCAGCACCTGGGCGCGCACCTCGGTGATCCCCAGCCGCCGCGCCACCGCCTGCGCGCTGCCGGGGTTGTCGCCGGTGAGCATCACCGCCTCGATGCCCAGTGCACGCAGCCGCGCGACGGCGTCGGCGGCCGACGCCTTGGGCGCGTCGCCGAAGGCCAGCAGGCCGCGCACGCGCGCCGGGGTGCCTGTCGCGCCCTCGCCCTCGAGCAGCCACGACAGCGTGCGCCCGTCGGCCTCGAGCGCCGCGGCGCGCCCGGCCAGCGCGCCGGCATCGAGCCCGCGCTCGTGCAGCAGCCGAGTGCTGCCGATCGCCAGCAACCGTCCGTCGACCACCGCCTCGATGCCGCGCCCGGGCAGCGCGCGCACGCCGTCGGCAGCCGCGGGCCCGATGCCGTCGGCGCGCGCGCGCTCGAGCACCGCGCGGGCCAGCGGGTGCTCGCTGCGCGCCTGCAGCGCCGCCGCGTCGCGCAGCAGCGCCGGCTCGTCGTCGCCGTCGGCGGCGACCAGCGCGACCAGCGCAGGCCGGCCCTCGGTCAGCGTGCCGGTCTTGTCGAAGGCCACATGGGTCACGCGGTGCGCCACCTCGAGCGCCTGCGCGTCCTTGATCAGGATGCCGTGGCGCGCGGCGACGCCGGTGCCGGCCATGATCGCCGTCGGCGTGGCCAGCCCCAGCGCGCACGGGCAGGCGATGACCAGCACCGACACCGCGTTGATCAGCGCTGCCTGCGCGTCGCCGAGCCGCCACCAGCCCCCGGCGAACGCCAGCGCCGCGATCACCAGCACCACCGGCACGAACACCGCGGCGACCTGGTCGACCAGGCGCTGGATCGGCGCCTTGGCCGCCTGCGCCGACTCGACCAGCCGGATGATGCGCGCCAGCGTGGTCTCGGCGCCGACGCCGGTGGTGCGCAGCACCAGCACGCCTTCGGCGTTGACCGAACCGCCGGTCACGCGGTCGCCCGCGCCCTTGGCCACCGGCAGGCTCTCGCCGGTGATCAGCGACTCGTCGACGTGGCTGCGCCCTTCGAGCACCTCGCCGTCGACCGGCAGCTTCTCGCCCGGCCGCACGACCACCACGTCGCCCGCGCGCACCTCGGCCAGCGGCACCTCGGCCTCGGCGCCGTCGTCGCGACGCACACGCGCCGACGCCGGTCGAAGCGCCTGCAGCGCGCGGATCGCATCGCTGGTCTGGCGCTTGGCGCGCGCCTCGAGCCACTTGCCCAGCAGCACCAGCGTGATCACCGCCGCCGAGGCCTCGAAGTACAGATGCGGCGTGCCGTGGTCGGCGTGCCGCCACAGCAGCACCAGCGACAGCCCGTAGGCGGCGCTGGTGCCCAGCGCGACCAGCAGGTCCATGTTGCCGGCGCCCGCGCGCACCGCCTTGAAGCCGGCGACGTAGAAGCGCGCGCCGAACACGAACTGCACCGGCGTGGCCAGCAGCCACTGCAGCCAGCCGGGCAGCATCGCGTCGATGCCCAGCGGCATCGCCAGCATCGGCGCGACCAGCGGCAGCGTCAGCAGCGCCGACAGCGCCACCGGCAGCCACGGCGGCGCGCGCCAGCCCTGCGCGGTGCCGGCGACGTCGGCCTCGGTCTGCACGTGCGCGGCGTAGCCGGCGCGTCGGACCGCGGCGACCAGCGCGTCGGCCGTCACCGTCGCCAGCGCGGTCACGCGCGCCGTCTCGGTGGCCAGGTTGACGCTCGCTGCGGCGACGCCGTCCACGCGCATCAGCGCCTTCTCGACGCGCGCCACGCACGACGCGCAGGTCATGCCGTCGATGCGCAGCGTGTGCTCGGCGTCGGACACCTCGTAGCCGGCCTGGCGCACGGCGGCCACGAGCCGCTGCGCCGACACCGCCGGCGACGCCTGCACCGTCGCGGTCTCGGTGGCCAGGTTGACGCTGGCGGCCTGCACGCCGTCGACGCCGAGCAGCGCCTTCTCGACGCGGCGCACGCACGACGCGCAGGTCATGCCGCCGACCGGCAGGCGCAGCTCGCAGGCCGGGGCGGGCGCCGGGGTATCGGCCGCCACGAGGGTCGGAGTCGCCGTGGTGCTCGTGTTCATCGTTCGTGCGTGCGGCCGGGCCGCTGGCGTGCGGGCATCAGCGTCGGGGCCGCCAGGTGCATTGTCCGCTGCGCGGCCGCCGCGGGTCGCGGCCGAGGTCATGCTCCGCGCGCTGCGCGAGGACTTCGCCGACGGACCACGACCTGACCCTGTACACGCACCCGCGCTCGCGCGGTCGCACCGTGCGCTGGATGCTCGAGGAGATCGGCGTGCCGTACCGCGTCGAGCCGCTGGCCTTCGCAACGACGATGAAGTCGCCGCAGTACCTGGCGATCAACGCGATGGGCAAGGTGCCGGCGCTGCGCCACGGCGACGTCGTCGTCACCGAGTGCGCCGCGATCTGCGCCTACCTCGCCGACGCGTTCCCTCAGGCGCAGCTGGCGCCGCCGCCGGCCGAGCGCGGCGCGTACTACCGCTGGCTGTTCTTCGCCGCCGGCCCGCTCGAGGCGGCGATCACCGACCGCGCGCTCGGCGTCGAACCGACCGACGCGCAGCGCGGCTTCGTCGGGTACGGCTCGTTCGACGCCGTCGTCGACACCGTTGACCGCGCGCTGGCCGGGCGCGAACACATCGCCGGCCGCCGCTTCAGCGCCGCCGACGTCTACGTCGGTGCCAGCGTCGCGTTCGCGCTGCAGTTCGGCAGCCTGCCACGGCGCGACAGCTTCGCGGCCTACGCCGACCGGCTGGCGCAGCGCCCGGCGCGCCGGCGTGCGCTGCGCCTCGACGACGAACTGCTCGCCGCGATGCGCTGACGCACGGCGCGGCCGGCATCCGGGCGGCCTCAGTGCCGATCGGCCGGCATCGCCGCGGGCAGCACCGCGCCGCCGCCCTCGCCCGCCGCGGCCGGTCGGCGCTGGCGCACCAGGTAGCTGTAGAGCACCGGCACGACGACCAGCGTCAGCAGCGTCGAGGTGATCAGCCCGCCGATGATCGCGCGGCCCATCGGCGCCTGGATCTCGCCGCCGTCGTTGAGCGCCAGCGCCAGCGGCAGCATGCCGAAGATCATCGCCGCGGTGGTCATGATGATCGGGCGCATGCGGATCAGCCCGGCCTGCAGCAGCGCGTCGGGCACGCTGGCCCCGGCGCGGCGCGCATGGTTGGCGAAGTCGACGAGCAGGATCGCGTTCTTCACCACCAGCCCCATCAGCATCACCAGCCCGATCATCGAGAACACGTTGAGCGTGCTGCGCCACAGCAGCAGCGCGAGCATCACGCCGATCAGCGCCAGCGGCAGGCTGGCCATGATCGCGATCGGCTGCAGGAAGCTGCCGAACTGGCTGGCCAGCACGATGTAGATGAAGATCACCGCCAGGGCCATCGCGCCGAGCATCGCCGCGAAGGCCTCCTGCTGGTCGCGCGTCGCGCCGCCGACGTCGAAGCGGTAGCCCGGCGGCAGCTGCGTGCTCTTGACGAGCTTCTGCACGTCGGCGCCGACGTCGCCCGCCGGGCGGCCCTCGACGCCGGCGAAGATCGCCTCGCGACGCTGCAGGTCCTGGCGGCGGATCACCTCGGGGTTGGCCACCGCGACGATGTCGGCGACGCGGTCGAGTGCGATGGCGGTGCCGTCGCGCGCAAAGGCCACCGGCAGCGCACGCAACTGCTCGACGCGTTCGCGCTGCACCTGCGGCAGGCGCAGCAGCACCTCGACCTGCTCGCCGTCCGGCGTGGTCCAGTAGGTCGCGACCTCGCCGCTGACGTAGGCGCGCAGGCTCGACGCCAGCTGCGGCGGCGTCAGCCCGAGCTCGCGCACCGCCGCGGGTTTCAGCCGCACCGCGTAGGTCGGCAGGCCCGGCTTGGCCGACAGTTCGAGGTCGACGACGCCGGGGATGCGCTTGACCTGCTCGGCGAAGTCCTGCGCGACCTTGACCAGCCCGTCGGCGTCGTGGCCGAGGATCGCGACGTAGATCGGCCGGTTGAAGCCGATCGAGACCTCGATGCCCGGGATCTTCGCGATGCGCTCGCGGATCGCGTCCTCCACCTGCTTCTGCGTGCGGCGGCGCTGGTCGCGGTCGACCAGCCCGATGTTGAGCACCGCCTGGTTGCGTCCCACCGCCAGGCCCTGGCCCTCGCCGCCGACGTTGGTCGACACGGTCCTGACCTCGGGGAAGCCGGCGAGGATGTCCTCGATCTGGCGGATCTTCGCGTCGCTGCGCGCCAGGCTCGAGCCCACCGGCATGCGCACGCTCAGCTGCGTGAAGCTCTGGTCGGTCTCGGGGACGAACTCGCTGCCGACCACCGGCGCCAGCGCCAGCGCCACGACGAAGCTCGCCGCGCCGGTGGCGACGATCACGCCGCGCGGCGTCAGCGTCGCGCGCCGCCAGCGCCGCGGCTGGGTCTTGTCGCGCCGCGCCTGCGCGTCGAACGGGTGGCCGTACGCGGGCCACGGCAGCGCGAAGCGTCGTGCGCTGAACGCCCAGCGGATCAGCCGCTCGTACAGCGCGTGCAGCGCGTCGAGGCCGCGGTCGGTGGCGCGGATCAGGCTGCCGAGCACCGGCAGGCGCCGCAGGCGTTCGCCGGGCGGGTCCTTCCACACCGACGACAGCATCGGGTCGAGCGTGAAGCTGACGAACAGGCTCACCAGCACCGCCACCGCCACCGTGATGCCGAAGGGGTAGAAGAACTTGCCGACGATGCCGCCCATGAACGCGACCGGCACGAACACCGCGCAGATCGCGAACGTCGTGGCCATCACCGCCAGTCCGATCTCCTCGGTGCCCTCGCGCGCCGCGCGATGGTGGTCCTTGCCCAGTGCGAGGTGGCGCACGATGTTCTCGCGCACGACGATCGCGTCGTCGATCAGCAGGCCGATGCACAGGCTCAGCGCCATCATCGTCATGAAGTTCAGCGTGAAGCCGAACGCGTGCACCGCGATGAAGCTGGAGATCACCGCGATCGGCAGCGTCAGCCCGGTGATCACCGTGCTGCGCCACGAGTGCAGGAACAGGAACACGATGGCGACCGTCAGCGCCGCGCCCTCGATCAGCGTGCGCTGCAGCCCGCGCAGGCTGTCCTGCACCCAGTCGCTGTTGGCGTAGACCAGCGGCAGGTCGACGTCGGCGGGCAGCGTCTTGCGCAGTTCGTCGAGCGCGGCCTTGACCGCCTCGCCGGTGGCGACGATGTTCGCGTCCTGCTGCTTGAAGACGTTGAAGTTGACCGCCGGCTGGCCGTTGATGCGCGCCACCGACTCGGCCTCGCGCTCGCGCTCGACGAGCGTGCCCAGGTCGCCCAGTCGCAGCGGCAGCCCCTGGTGGTGCGCGACCACGAGGTCGGCGAACTCGCGCGGGTCGCGCACGCGGCCCTCGACGCGCAGCAACGCGTCGGCCAGCGGCTCGCTGAGCAGCCCGACCGGTTGGTCGGTGTTGACCTGCGCCAGCGCCTGCGCCACCTCGGCCGGCGTGACCGCGTAAGCCGCCAGCCGCGCCGGGTCGAGGTCGACGCGCACCTCGCGCGTGGCCAGCCCGTTGACCTCGACGCGCGCGACGCCCTCGACGCGCTGCAGCCGGCGCGCCACCGTCTGCTCGGCCAGCAGCGACAGCTCGCGCGGGCTGCGCGTGGCCGAGCGCAGCGCGGCGACGACCACCGGCTGGCTGTTCTCGCTGTCGTAGCGCGCCACCGTGGGCGCCTTCGCGTCGCGCGGGAACGCTGCCTGCACCGCGGCGACGCGGTCGCGCACGTCCTGCATCGCGCGGCCCATGTCGGCATTCAGGCTGAACTCGACGCTGGTCTGGCTGCGCCCCTCGAAGCTGCGCGAGGTGATGCGCTTGACGCCGGCGATGCCGTTGAGCGCCTCCTCGATCGGCTTGGTCAGTTCGCGCTCGACCGCTTCCGGGCTCGCGCCCGGGTAGCGCACGTCGACGTAGGCCACCGGCGGCGCGACGTCGGGCATCTGCTCGACGCCCAGGCGCGCATAGCTGAACAGGCCGAGCACGGTCAGCGCGACCATCACCATCGTCGCGAACACCGGGTGCGCGATCGACACGCGGGTGATCCACATCGCCGCGCCCTCAGTTCACCGCCGGCGCCGCCGGATTCGACGCCACCGGCGCCGTCGACGCGCCCGCGGCGACCACCGCCTTCGCGCCCTCGCGCAGCTGCTCGAAGCGCGCGCCGAGCACCGTGTCGCCCGGCGACACGCCGCCGAGCACCTCGACGCGTCCGCCGGCGCCGTCGCGGCGCCCCAGCGTGACGCTGCGGCGCGCCAGCGCGCCGTCGGCGATGACCCATACCGCGTGCTGGCCGGCGGCGCCGACGATCGCGCCGGCCGGCAGCGTCAGCCGCTCGACGCCGTCGTCGAGCGTCACGCGCGCCATCGCGTACTGCCCGGCGCGCAGCCGCTCGTCGGGGTTGGCCAGCGCGACGACGACGCCGATCGCGCGCGTGCCAGCCTCGGCGGCCGGCGCGATGCGCGCCAGCGTGGCCTGCAGCGCGGCGTCGACGCCCTCGACCTGCACCTGCACCGGCATGCCGGGCGCCAGCCGCGAGACCTCGTGCGTGCCCACGCTGCCGGCGAGTTCGAGCGTGCGCAGGTCGACCAGCGTCAGCACCGGCTGCTCGGCGGCGAGCTTCTCTCCCGGCAGCGCGTGGCGTTTGGCGACCAGCCCCGCGATCGGCGCCACCAGCGCCGCATCGCGGCGCGTCACGCGCAGCGTGTCGACCTGCGCCTGCGCCGCGCGCAGCTGCGCCTGCGCCGCGTCGAGCGCGGTCTGCGACGCCTGCAGCGCGTTCGGCGAGATGAAGTTCTGGTCGGCCAGCGCACGGTTGGCCGCGTGGTCGCGCTCGGCGCGCGCGAGCTGCGCGCGCGCCGACTCGAGCATCGCGTGGCGCTCGCCCAGGCGCGCGTCGAGTTCGGCGAGGTCGAGCGTGGCCAGCACCTGGCCGGCGCGCACGCGGCTGCCTTCGGCCACCGCGAGCGCGAGCAGCGTGCCGGGCGACTTGGTGCGCACCACCGCGCTGTTCGGCGCCACCAGCGGCCCGGAGAACGACAGCACCAGCGGCATCGTCGCGGCCTGCGGCCGCACCACCTCGGCGGCGGCGAACTCGAGCGTGACCTCGGGCTTGTCCTTCTTCTTGCCGAACCCCAACCAGCCCTTGCCGCCACCGACCGTCGCCGTGGCGGCCAGCGCCGCCGCCATCAGCAGCGCGCCCACCCCCCAGGCCATGCGCCTCTTGTTCATCGCACCGTCCTTTGCCTTGTCCTGTCGCGACGGCGCGTGACCGCCGCGATCGCGTCGCTCTCGTGAAGCGCGCGCAGTCTATGCCTGCGTCGGCGGCGCGCCCAGGGGGCCTGCGACGGGCTGCGCCGCCCCGGCGACGAAATGCCCGGGCGGGCGACGGACCGTCGCCGGCGTCAACGGGACGGGCGGGCCGTGCGCCGCGGCGCTCAGCCGGCGACGCGAACCACGATGCGACCGCGCACCCGGCCGTCCATCAGCCGCCGCGCGGCGTCGGCCGCCTCGGCCAGCGCCACCTCGGCGGTCATCGCCTCGAGCCGCGCCGGGTCGAGGTCGCGCGCCAGCCGCTGCCACGCCTCGCGCCGGCGCGGCATCGGCGCCATCACGCTGTCGACGCCGGCGAGCGTGACGCCGCGCAGGATGAACGGCGCCACGGTGCCGGGCAGGTCCATGCCCTGCGCCAGTCCGCACGCCGCGACGATGCCGCCGTAGCGCGTCTGCGCCAGCACGTTGGCCAGCGTGTGCGATCCCACCGCGTCGATCGCCGCCGCCCAGCGCTCCTTCTGCAGCGGTTTGCCGGGCATGGCGAACTCGGCGCGGTCGACCACCGCGGCGGCGCCAAGCGAGGTCAGGTAGTCGGCCTCGGCGGTCCTGCCGGTCGCCGCGGTGACGCGCCAGCCCAGGCGCGCCAGCAGCGCGACCGCGACGCTGCCGACGCCGCCGGTGGCGCCGGTGACCAGCACGTCGCCGTCGCCCGGCTGCACGCCGTGGCGCTCGAGCGCCATCACGCACAGCATGGCCGTGTAGCCGGCGGTGCCGATGGCCATCGCCTGCCGCGGCGTGAACGCCGCGGGCAGCGGCACCAGCCACTCGCCCTTCAGCCGCGCGCGTTCGGCCAGGCAGCCCCAGTGCGTCTCGCCGACGCCCCAGCCGTTGAGCACGGCGCGGTCGCCGGGCTTCCAGTCGGCGTGCGTGCTCTCGAGCACCGTGCCGGCGCCGTCGATGCCGGGCACCATCGGCCACTGGCGCACCACCGGCGCGCGGTTCGTGAGCGCCAGGCCGTCCTTGTAGTTCAGCGCCGAATACTCGACGGCGAGCAGCACGTCGCCGGCGGGCAGGCGCGCCTCGTCGATGTCGGCGAGCGCGGCGTCGACCGCCCCGTCGCCCTTGTGCAGCAGCCAACCCTTGAACATGACAACTCCCGGCGCCTCGGCGCCACTTGGTGAATCGTGCGTAAGTCGTTGACTCGTCACGACATTCCGTCTTGACGACGGGTCTTCGGCTGGTATTCTGCCGCGATGCCGCCACACCCGGTCACTGCCGTCTTCGCTGCCGTCGCCGTCGTGCTCGTGCTGGCAGGCTGTGCGGGCGCGCCGGTGCCGCGCGCCGGCGAATCGCAGCCAGCGTCGCCCGGGGCCGGCGCGCCGCACGGCGGGGCGCCCGAGATCGTGCTCGCCGCGCTGAACTTCCTCGACCGCCCGTACGCGCGCGGCGGCGACGGCGCCGCGCACCCGACCCAGGGTGGCTTCGACTGCAGCGGGTTCACGCGCCATGTCTACGCGGTCGCCGCCGGCTGGGCGCTGCCGCGCACCGCGCACGAGCAGGCGCACGCCCCGGGCCTGGTCGGCGTCGAACGCGACGCGCTGCAGCCGGGTGACCTGGTGTTCTTCAACACGCTGCGGCGCCGCTTCTCGCACGTCGGCGTGTACATCGGCGGCGGGCGTTTCATCCACGCGCCGCGCGTCGGCGCGCAAGTGCGCGTCGAGAGCCTGCGCGTCGACTACTGGGCGCGCCGCTTCGACGGCGCGCGCCGCGCGCCGTCGGCCGACGACCGGTTCGTGCGCACTGCGCTGCCGGCCGGCCCTGCCGACGACAGGCCCTGAGGCGGCGCGCCGGCGGCGGCGCGGCGCGTGGCGGCACAATCGGCCGCATGGCCGAACGCACGATTCCGATCGCCGACCACCGCTACCGCGCGTCGGTGCCGGCGGTGCCGGCGGTGCCGCAGCCGCCCAGCGGGCTGCTGTCGGACCGGCTCGGGCGGCCGCTGCGCGACCTGCGCATCTCGGTGACCGACCGCTGCAACTTCCGCTGCAGCTACTGCATGCCCAAGGAGATCTTCGACGGCACCTACCGTTTCCTGCCGCACGCGTCGCTGCTGAGCTTCGAGGAGATCACGCGGCTGGCGCGCGTGTTCGTCGCGCACGGCGTGCACAAGATCCGCCTGACCGGCGGCGAGCCGCTGCTGCGCAAGCACCTCGAGCAGCTGATCGCGATGCTCGCCGCGCTGCGCGACGTCGACGGTCGGCCGCTGGACCTGACGCTGACCACCAACGCGACGCTGCTCGCGCGCAAGGCCGCGGCGCTGCAGGCCGCCGGCCTGCAGCGCGTGACCGTCAGCCTCGACGCGCTCGACGACCGCGTGTTCCGCGCGATGAACGACGTCGACTTCCCGGTGGCCGGCGTGCTCGAGGGCATCGACGAGGCGATGCGCGTGGGGCTGGGGCCGCTGAAGGTCAACATGGTCGTCAAGCGCGGCACCAACGACCACGAGATCGTGCCGATGGCGCGCTTCTTCCGCGAGCGCTACGAGGGCCGCGTGATCCTGCGCTTCATCGAGTTCATGGACGTCGGCACGACCAACGGCTGGCGCATGGACCACGTGCTGCCCTCGGCGCAGGTGCTCGAGCGGCTGCACGCGGTGTTCCCGCTCGAGCCGGTCGAGCCGAACTGCAGCGGCGAGACCGCCGAGCGCTGGCGCTACCGCGACGGCGGCGGCGAGATCGGCCTGATCAGCAGCGTCACGCAGGCCTTCTGCCGCGACTGCAACCGCGCGCGCCTGTCCACCGAAGGCAAGCTGTACCTGTGCCTGTTCGCCACGCGCGGGCACGACCTGCGCGCGCTGCTGCGCGGCGGCGCCAGCGACGCGCAGCTCGCCGGCGCCGTCGGCCAGGTTTGGGCCGGCCGCGACGACCGCTACTCGGAACTGCGCAGCGCCGGACGGGCGCCGACCGACGGTGAACGGCGCGTCGAGATGCACTACATCGGCGGCTGAACATCGGCGCGCCGCGACGACGATGACCGACACCCCCGCCAGCCTCGAGCAGATCGCCTCGTGCGTCGCCGGCTACGACCCGAACGCGCTGCCGGTGGCGCAGGCGCAGGAGTTCATCGCCCGCCTCGTGCCGCGCGTCGACGCGGTCGAGAGCGTCGCGATCCGCAGCGCGCTGGGCCGCGTGCTGGCGCGCGACGTGGTCTCGACGATCGACGTGCCGGCGCACGACAACTCGGCGATGGACGGTTACGCGCTGCGCGGCACCGACCTGCGCGCCGACGCGCCGACGACGCTGCCGGTGGCCGGCACCGGTTTCGCCGGCGCGCGGTTCGACGCCGACGTGCCACCGGGCCACTGCGTGCGCATCATGACCGGCGCGGTGATGCCCGCGGGGCTCGATACCGTGGTGCCGCAGGAGTTCACCCGCGCCGACGGCGACCGCGTGACGATCCCGCCGGGTGTCGTGCGCGCGGGCGACAACCGGCGCCTGAAGGGCGAGGACCTCGCCTGCGGCGAGGTGGCGCTTGCCGCCGGCCGGCGGCTGACCCCCGCCGACCTGGGGCTTCTCGCGTCGCTCGGCCGCGCCGAGGTCCCGGTGTGGCGGCGGCTGCGCGTGGCGTTCTTCTCCACCGGCGACGAACTGCGCTCGATCGGCGAGCCGCTCGACGCCGGCTGCGTCTACGACAGCAACCGCTACACGGTCTGGGGCATGCTGCAGCGCCTGGGCGTCGAACTGATCGACATGGGCGTGGTGCGCGACGAGCCGGCGGCGCTCGAGACGGCGTTCCGCGCCGCGGCGGCGAGCGCCGACGCGGTGATCACCTCGGGCGGCGTCAGCGTCGGCGAGGCCGACCACACCAAGCAGGTCATGAAGCGGCTCGGCGACGTGCTGTTCTGGCGCATCGCGATGCGCCCGGGCCGGCCGATGGCGATCGGCCGCATCGCCGTCGACGGCGGGCGCGGCGCGATCCTATTCGGCCTGCCGGGCAACCCCGTGGCGGTGATGGTCACCTTCTACGCCTTCGTGCGCGACGCGCTGCTGCAGATGATGGGCGCCGCGCCGCAACCGCTGCCGCTGCTGCGCGCCGCCAGCACGGAGGCGATGCGCAAGAAGCCCGGGCGCACCGAGTACCAGCGCGGCATCGTCACGCGCGCGGCCGGTGGCGGCTGGCAGGTGGCGATCACCGGCAGCCAGGGCAGCGGCATCCTGCGCAGCATGAGCCAGGCCAACGGGCTGGTCGTGCTGCACCACGGCCAGGGCGACGTCGCCGCCGGCGAACTCGTCGACGTGGCCCCGTTCGACGGGCTCGTCTGACGCGCAGCGGCGGCGCGGCTCAGCGTGCGGCGGGTTCGGCGCCTTGTGGCGTCGCGACCTCGGGCGTCGTGATCTCGCCGGGCACGCCGCGGCGCGCGAACCAGGTGTAGACGGTGGGCACGACGAACACCGTCAGCAGCGTGCCCAGCGACATGCCGCCGACGATCACCCAGCCGATCTGCTGGCGGCTCTCGGCACCGGCGCCGGAGGCCAGCGCCAGCGGCACCGCGCCGAGCACCATCGCGCCGGTGGTCATCAGGATCGGGCGCAGCCGCATGCTCGACGCCTCGAGCACCGCGTCGGTCACGCTGCGCCCCTGCTGGCGCAGCTGGTTGCTGAACTCGACGATCAGGATGCCGTGTTTGCTGATCAGCCCGACCAGCGTGATCAGTCCGATCTGCGAGTACACGTTCAGCGTGCCGCCGGTGAAGCGCAGCGCCAGCAGCGCGCCGACCATCGTCAGCGGCACCGCGATCAGGATCACGAACGGGTCGACGAAACTCTCGAACTGCGCCGCGAGCACCAGGAAGATGAACAGCAGCGCGAGCACGAACACCAGTCCCAGCGCGCCCGACGACGCACGGAACTCGCGGCTGACGCCGTTGAGCTCGGTCACGTAGCCGGACGGCAGCACGCGCGCGGCGGTGTCGTCCATGAAGCGCAGCGCCTCGCCCAGCGAGTAGCCGGGCGCCAGGTTGGCGGTGATGGTCACCGAGCGGCGCTGGTTGAAGTGGTTCAGCTCGCGCGGGCTCACCGCCTCGCGCACCTTGACCAGCGACGCCAGCGGCACCATCGTGTCGTTGCGCCCGCGCACGAACAGGCGCTCGATGTCCTCGGGCGTCGTGCGGCCGCGGCTGGCGGTCTGCACGATCACGTCGTACTGGTCGGCGTCGCGCTTGTAGCGCGTGACCGCACGGCCGCCGAGCATGGTCTCGACGGTGCGCGCGACCGCGTCGACGTTGACCCCCATGTCGGCGGCGCGGGCGCGGTCGACCTCCATGAAGATCTCGGGCTTGTTGAGCTGCAGGTCGATGTCGGGCTGCACGATGCCAGGGTTGTTCGCCATCTCGGCGAGGAAGTCCTGCGCGACGCGCGCCAGGTTGGCGTAGCTGTCGCTGGTCTGGATGACGAACTCGACCGGCCGCGAGCGGAAGCCCTGCCCGAGGCTCGGCGGCGTGATCGGGAACGCGCTGACGCCGGGAAGCGCGTTGACCTTGGGTAGCAGGTCGCGCGCCAGCGCCTGCGTCGTGCGCTGGCGTTCGGTCCAGTCGACGGTGCGGAACAGCGCGGTGCCCTGCGACACCTGGCCGCCGCCCATGAACATGAAGCGGCGGTCGAACTCGGGATACTGCGCGCCGATCGCGTCGATCGCGTCGAGGTAGCGCGCCGTGAATTCGAGCGTCGCGCCGTCGGGCGAACGCACCGGCATGATGATCACGCCGCGGTCCTCCATCGGCGAGAGTTCGGACTTCGCGGTCACGAACATCCACCAGCTCGACCCGGCGGCCGCAACCATCGCCACCAGCACCACCCAGCGGTGCCGCAGCACCCAACCCAGCGCGGCGCGGTAGCGCGCGGTCAGCGCGACCAGCAGCGCCTCCATGCCGCGGTCGAAGCGGTTGGGCGCCGGGTTGTGGCGCAGCAGCTTGCTGCACATCATCGGCGTGAGCGTCAGCGCCACGAAGCCCGACACCAGCACCGCGCCGGCCAGCGTCAGCGCGAACTCGCCGAACAGCCGCCCGGTGCGCCCCGGGGTGAACGCCAGCGGCGCAAACACCGCCGCCAGCGTCAGCGTCATCGCGACCACCGCGAAGCTGATCTCGCGGATGCCCTTGAGCGCCGCCTGGAACGGCGCCAGGCCCTCCTCGATGTGGCGGAAGATGTTCTCGAGCACGACGATCGCGTCGTCGACCACCAGGCCGATGGCCAGCACCAGCGCCAGCAGCGTCAGCGTGTTGATCGTGAACCCGGCCGCGGCGATCATCGCGAACGCGCCGATCAGGCTCACGGGGATGGTCACCAGCGGGATGATCGACGCGCGCAGCGTGCGCAGGAACACGAACACCACCAGCGCCACCAGCACCACCGCCTCGGCCACCGTGGTGTAGACCGCGCGGATCGAGCGGTCGATGAACACCGAGTTGTCGTTGGCCAGCAGCACCGTCACCTCGTCGGGCAGGTCGCGCTGGATCAGCGGCATCACCGCGCGCACGCCGGCGGCCACCTCGAGCGGGTTGGCGGTGGCGTTGCGCACCACGCCGGTGGAGATCGACGGCACGCCGTTGAGCCGCACGCGCGAGCGCTCGTTGGCCGCCGCCTCCTCGACGCGCGCGACGTCGCGCAGGCGCACCGTGTAGCCGTCGACGGTGCGCAGCGCGACGTCGGCGAACTGCGCGACGGTGTTCAAGTCGGTGCGCGCGGTGACGTTGAACTCGCGCTGCCGGCTCTCGATGCGCCCGGCCGGCACTTCCAGGTTCTGGCGCCGCAACGCGTCCTCGACGTCCTGCACCGTCAGCCGGTACGCCCCGAGCTTGTCCGGGTCGAGCCAGATGCGCATCGAGTACGCGCGGTCGCCGCCGATCGTCACGTCGGCCACGCCCGGCACCGTCTGCAGGCGCGGCTTGACGATGCGGTTGATCAGGTCGGTCAGCTCCAGCGGCGACAGCGTCTGGCTGGTGTAGGCCAGCCAGATCGTCGGCGTCGCGTCGGCCTCGACCTTGGCGATGATCGGCTCGTCGACCGCGTCGGGCAGTCGCCCGCGCACGCGCGACACGCGGTCGCGCACGTCGGCGGCCGCGTTGTCGGGGTCTTTCTCGAGCTTGAAGCGCACCGTGATCAGGCTCTGCTCGGCGCGCGAGATCGAGGTGATGATGTCGACGCCGTCGATGCCGGCGATCGAGTCCTCGAGCGGCTTCGTGACCTGCGACTCGATGACCTCCGACGACGCGCCGATCAGCCGCGTGTTGACGGTGACCACCGGCTCGTCGATGCGCGGGTACTCGCGCACCGTCAGACGGTCGAACGACACCAGCCCGACGAGCACGACGAGCAGCGACAGCACGGTGGCGAACACCGGCCGGCGGATCGAGGTCTCGGACAGCCGCATCGGGAAGGAAGCCTCAGACGGCGGCGCCGACGCGGCGCGGCGCGACACCACCCGACGCCGCCGGCGCCGGTGCCGACGCCGCGGCGCCGACCTCGACCACGCGCAGCGGCAGCGCCTCGCCGCGCAGCAGCCGCGCCTGGCCGGCGACGACGACCAGGTCGCCCTCGCGCAGGCCCTCGAGCACCTCGACCTTGCCCGGCAGCCGCATGCCGACCTTGGCATCGATGCGCTGCGAGACCTTGCCGCCGGGCCCGTCGACGACCTTGAACAGCAGCTGGCGCTCACCCAGCGGTACCAGCGCCTCCTCGGGCACGACGATGGCCCGGCTGCGGCTGGCGAACACCGTGCGCGTGCGCGCGAACATGCCCGACTTCATCGTGCCGCCGGCGTTGTCCATGCGCGCGCGCACCAGCAGCGATCGGCCGTCGGCGTCGACCTGCGCGTCCAGCGCCTCGATGCGTGCGCTCAGCCGGCGCTCGGGCGCGGCGTCGAGCGCGACCTCGACCGTCTGCCCGACACGCACGCGCGTGACGTAGCGCTCGGGCAGCCGGTAGTCGACCCACAGCGCCGAGGTGTCCTCGATCGCCACCAGGTCGGCGCCGTCCTTCACGTAGTCGCCCAGGTTGACCATGCGGATGCCGGCGACGCCGTCGAACGGCGCGACGATCCTCATGCGCTCGAGCTGCGCGCGCGCCAGCGCGACCTGGGCGTCGGCGACCTCGAGGGTCGCCTGGCTCTGGTCGACCGCGCTCTGGCTGACGAAGTTCTGCGCCGCCAGTTCGCGGTTGCGCTGCAGGTTGGCGCGTGCGATCGACGCCTGCGCCTGCGCCTGCTGCAGCTGCGCCGCGGGCAGGCGGTCGTCGAGCTGCACCAGCAACTGGCCGCGCCGCACGCGCTGGCCGTCGACGAAGCCCAGCGTGACGACGCGCCCGCTGACCTCGGGGCGCAGCATCACGGCCTGTTTCGCGCGCAGCGTGCCGACGGTGCTGAACGCGTCGTCGATCGTCACCGCCTCGGCGCGCCCGACTTCAACGGCCACCGGCCCGCCCGCGGCGGCGTCGGCGCGTCCGGCCGGCGCGCCGACCTGCGGCGCCGGGACGGCGTTGCCGGCGCCGGAGGGCGCGCGGTGCTGGTACCACCACGCCGCACCCGCGGCCAACGCAATGCCGACGACGGCGACGACGGTGTGCAATGCTCTCAAGTGATTCGATCCCGAGTTTGCGCTGACTGTAGCGTCGAAATCCGAACCGAGCGGTCTGCGCGGTCATCGGCCCTGCGCCATCGCCGCGCCGCGGTTGGCCAGCGCGTCGGCGCGTTCGTTGCCGGCATCGCCGGCGTGTCCCTTGACCCAGCGCCAGTGCACCTCGTGCTTGTCGCGCAGCGCGTCGAGGCGCTGCCACAGCTCGACGTTCTTCACCGGCTTGCCGTCGGCGGTGCGCCAGCCGCGTTTCTTCCACGCCGGCATCCACTCGGTCATGCCCTTGCGCACGTACTCGCTGTCGGTGTGCACGGTGACGCGGCAGCGGCGCCTGAGCGCGCCCAGCGCCTCGATCACCGCGGTCAGCTCCATGCGGTTGTTCGTCGTGTGCGCCTCGCCGCCGCACAGTTCCTTCTCGTGCCCGCCCCAGCGGATCCACGCGCCCCAGCCGCCGGGCCCGGGGTTGCCCTTGCACGCGCCGTCGGTGTAGATGGTCACGGGGTCGTCGCTCGTCGATGCCGTCGTCACGGGTCGTGCTCGCTTCTCACTGGGGGTCACGGTGCAGGTCGCGCCGGCGGTTCGCGACCACCGCCGCGGCGGCCTTCGTGCGGCGGCGCGTCTCGCGCGCGAGCCCGACGAGGCGCATGCCGCGCACGCGTTTGACCGCGACCAGCGAATACACCGCGCCGAACACCGGCCACCAGCGGTCGCCGACGCGGTCCATCCAGGCCCATCGCTGCAGCCAGCGCTGCGACGTCAGTGGCGGGGCATAGCAGCCGAAGCGCCCGCCCTCGACCTCGAAGCTCAGCAGCCTCAGCCAGTCGCGCAGGCGCCAGTAGCCGATGAATTCGCCGTCGCGCGGCAGGAAGGTGTCGCGCGCACCGCCCAGACGCCGACGCAGCCGGCCGCCGCGCTGGCGCAGGCCCCACAGGCTGGCGGCGTTGAAGCCGAAGATCACCACCCGCCCCTCGGGCACCAGCACGCGCTCGACCTCGCGCAGCGTGCGGTGCGCGTCGCGCGCGAACTCGAGCGTGTGCGGCAGCACCACCAGGTCGATGCTCGCCGCGGGAAACGGCAGCGCGTCGAAGTCGCAGTGCAGCGCCAGCGCCGCCGGCGGCGCGACGTCGGGCGTGGACACCAGGTCCAGGTGGTCGCTCGCGCACCAGCGGTGCGGCATGCGGTTGCAGCGCAGCGCGTCGAGCGCGCACAGGCCCAGCTGCAGTGCGTGGAAGCCGAACAGGTCGCCGACGACCTGGTCCACGCGCGACTGTTCCCACGCGAGCAGGTAGCGCCCCGGCGGCGTGGCCAGCCACGCGGCCAGCTCGGCACCGGGGCCGAAGTCGCTGAACACGGTGTGGCGCTGAGGCTCCATGCGGTCGAGGACGTGGGGGTCGCGCGGGGTCGATTTCTATAATCGAGGCGATGCATCTCGAACTGACCCCGCTGCGCGCGTTCGACGACAACTACATCTGGTTGCTCGCGCGCGGCGGCGAGGCCCTGGTGGTCGACCCGGGCGACGCCGCACCGGTGCGCGCCGCGCTCGAGTCCAGGGGCTTGCGGTTGGCCGGCATTCTAGTGACGCACCACCACGGCGATCACGTCGGGGGCCTCGACGACCTGTGCGCGTCGTGGCACGGTCCCGTCTACGCGCCGGCCGGCGAGCGCATCGCCGGGCCGGTGACGCCGGTGCGCGAGGGGCAGCGCGTGACGCTGCTCGGCCTCGAGTTCGAGGTGCTCGACGTGCCGGGCCACACGGCCGGCCACGTCGCTTACCACTGGCGCGGCGACGCCGGCCACGCGCCGCTGCTGTTCTGCGGCGACACGCTGTTCTCGGCCGGCTGCGGTCGGCTGTTCGAGGGCACGCCGCAGCAGATGCACGCGTCGCTGTCCAAGCTCGCGGCGCTGCCCGGCGCGACGCGCGTGTGCTGCGCGCACGAGTACACGCTGTCGAACCTGCGTTTCGCCGCCGCGGTCGAGCCGGGCAACGCCGAACTGCAGGCCTACCGCGCGCGCTGTGAGGCGCTGCGCGCGCGAGGGTTGCCGACGCTGCCGTCGACGATCGCGATCGAACGCGAGGTCAACCCGTTCCTGCGCTGCGCGGTCGGCGCGGTGGCGCAGGCCGCACGGGCCCGACAACCCGCGCTCGACGCCTCGACCCCGTCCGAGGTGCTCGGCGCGCTGCGCGAATGGAAGAACGCATTCCGATGAAGCAACGCCTGCGCCTGGCCGCGCCGCTGCTGGCCGCCCTGCTGCTGGGAGCCTGCGCCACCGCACCCGACCGCCCGGTCGAGCCCCCGCCTGCACCGGCCGTGGTGGCCCCGCCGGCACCGCCCGCCGCGCCGGCCTCGGCGCCCGAGGCGCCGGCCGAGCCACCGCGCGCCGAGGCACCGGTCGACGCGCCTGCCGGGCCGCCGGCCGTGGTCACCGCGATCGACCCGGTGCGCCCCGACGTCGCGGTCGACCTCGACGCCCAGGGCGCGCACACCGACCTGTGGCAGCGCCTGCGCGACGGCTTTGCGATCGTCGACCTCGACACCGACCTCGTCCGCGAGCGCGAGCGCTGGTACGCCGATCGCCCGGACTACGTGCAGCGCATGACCGATCGCGGCAGCCGCTACCTGTTCCACATCGTCGAGGAACTCGACAAACGCGGCATGCCGATGGAGCTGGCGCTGCTGCCGTTCATCGAGAGCGCGTTCAACCCGACCGCGATGTCGCACGCCAAGGCCGCCGGCATGTGGCAGTTCATGCCCGCCACCGGCCGCCACTTCGACCTGCAGCAGAACCTGTTCCGCGACGACCGCCGCGACGTGCTGGCGTCCACGCGCGCCGCGCTCGACTACCTCGGCCGGCTGTTCAACATGTTCGGCGACTGGCACCTCGCGCTGGCGGCCTACAACTGGGGCGAAGGCAACGTGCAGCGCGCGATCCGGCGCAACCGCGACGCGGGCCTGCCCACCGACTACCTGAGCCTGCGCATGCCGCTGGAGACGCGGCACTACGTGCCCAAGCTGCAGGCGGTGAAGAACATCGTGCTCGACCCGCAGGCCTTCGGCCTGGCGCTGCCGCCGCTGGAGAACCACCCGTACTTCCTCGCCGTGCCGATCGAGCGCGACATCGACGTCGACCTCGTCGTGCAGCTGGCCGGCGTCAGCGCCGAGCAGTTCCACCAGCTCAATCCGCAGCTGAACAAGCCGGTGATCCTGGCCGCCGGCACCCCGCAGGTGCTGCTGCCCTACGACAACGCCGACGCGTTCGTGCGCAACCTGGCCTACCACAAGGGCGCGCTCGCCAGCTGGACCGCGTGGCGCGCGCCGCGCACGCTCAAGCCGGCCGAGGCCGCCAAGCTCGTCGGCATGACCGAGGCGCGGCTGCGCGAGGTCAACAAGATCCCGCCGCGCATGCTGGTGCGCGCCGGCTCGGTGCTGCTGGTGCCGCGCAGCGGCAACCGCGACGCCGACGTGCCGCCGCAGGTGGCCGACCACGCGACCATCGCGCTGGCCCCCGAGCGCGTGCCGCTGCAGCGCGTCGTGTTCCGCGCCGGCAAGAAGGGCGACAGCGTCGTCGCGGTGGCGCGGCGCTACGGCACCAGCGCGGCCAACGTCGCGCGCTGGAACAAGGTTTCGACCCGCGCGCGCTTCGCCCCCGGCGCGCAGGTGGTGGTCTACGTGCGCCCCAGCGGTGGCGGCGCGCGCAGCGCCGCGGCGACCAAGCCGGGACCGAAGTCCACCGCCAAGGCCCCGGCCAAGCGCGCGGGCCGACGTTGAGTGTGGCCGCGTCGCGTGCGACGCGTGGTCGAGCGCGCCCCTCGCGCGGCGGCCGCGGGTCCGGCGCCGCCGGCGCGCTGGCGGCGCCCTTCGAGGCAAAGGCGCCGAAGGCGCCGCGGGGGTGGTCCGATCACCGGCGATCGACCAGCGCGTGCGCGATGGTCGACAGGTCGACGTACTCGAGTTCGCTGCCCGCCGGCACGCCGCGCGCCAGCCGCGTGACCTTCAGCCCGCGCTCGCGCAGCACCTGCCCCAGCAGGTGCGCCGTGGCCTCGCCCTCGGCGGTGAAGCTGGTGGCCAGGATCACCTCCTCGACGACGCCGTCGCCGGCGCGTTCGAGCAGCGGCGCGACGCCGATGTCGCGCGCGCCGACGCCGTCGAGCGGGCTCAACCGTCCGAGCAGCACGAAGTACAGGCCGAGGTAGCTGCCGGTGCGCTCGAGCGCGGCCTGGTCGGCCGGCGTCTCGACGACGCACAGCAGCCGCGCGTCGCGCCGCGGGTCGCGGCAGGTGTCGCACAGCGCCGCCTCGCTGAAGCTGTGACAGCGCGCGCAGTGCCCGACCTTGTCGACCGCGTCGCGCAGCGCCTGCGCCAGCCGCAGCGCGCCGTCGCGGTCGTGCTGCAGCAGGTGGAACGCCATGCGCTGCGCCGACTTGACGCCGACGCCCGGCAGGCGGCGCAGCGCGTCGACGAGCGACGCCAGACTCGACTCGGCCACCGTCAGCCTCGGCTTTCCACGCTGCCGGGCACGCCCTCGCGATGCATGCCGCCGACCCCGGCAAGCTGCCGCCGCGGATCCGGCTCTGCCGGTCCGCGGGCCGCGCCCCCCCGGGGGGGAGGCGGCCGCGGGCCGCTTCGGGGGGGGACCATCAGAACGGCATCTTCATGCCCGGCGGCAGCGGCAGCCCGGCGGTGAGCTTGCCCATCTTCTCCTGCGTCACCTGCTCGGCACGGCGCACGCCGTCGTTGAACGCGGCGGCGACCAGGTCCTCGAGCATGTCCTTGTCGTCGGCGAGCAGGCTGGGGTCGATGGCCACGCGCTTGACGTCGTGCTTGCAGGTCATCACCACCTTCACCAGCCCGGCGCCCGACTGGCCCTCGACCTCGATCGTCGCCAGTTCCTCCTGCGCGCGCTTGAGGTTGTCCTGCATCGCCTGGGCCTGCTTCATCAGCCCGGCCAGCTGGTTCTTCATCATCGTCGGCTCCTCGGGTCCGTGGGGTTCGTGGGGTCAGTGCGGCTTGATCGAGCCGGGCACGATGCGCGCGGTCTCGAACTGCGCCATCAGCTCGCGCACCAGCGGGTCGTCGCGGATCAGCTGCTCGGCCTCGCGCTGGCGCCGCTCGCGCTCGGCGGCCTCGCGCAGCGCCGGCGAGTCGGCGACCTCGCCGGCGTCGACTTCGAGCTGCAGCGCGTGCCCGAGCTGCCCGGCCAGCGCGGCCTGCAGCTTGTCGCGGTGCACCGGCGCGCGCAGCGACTCGCGCGCCACCCGCAACCGCCAGCGCGGTGGCCCCGCCGCGTCGTCGACCTCGACCAGTTCGGCCTGCAGCGCCAGTTCGCGCACCAGCGCGCCGATCGCCTGGCGGCGGTCGAGCTCGGCGACGACCGCGGCCCAGCGTTCGCCGAGCGCGGTGGGCGCCAGCGCCGCCTCCGGCGCCACCGTGCGTGACGGCGCGGTGACCGGCGCGCCCGCGTCGAGCGCGTCTTCGGCCCGCGCGGGATCGTCGGCACCGCGGTCCCATGGCGCGTGCTCCTCGGCCGCGGGGGCGCCGGCGCGGTGCGACGGCGCTTCGGCGGCGCGCGTCGGCGCGGCTCGCACGACGGCCACGGGCGGCGTCGCGCGTGCCGCGGCTGGCCCAGGACGCGCGACCGTGGTTTGCGCGCGCGGCGCGATGCGCAGCGGCGCCGCGCCCGCGCGCGACGCCGCAGCCGCCTCGCCGCCGGATGCACGAGCGGCTTCGCCGCCGGATGCCGCGGCCGATGCCGCGCGCGCCGCGGCGCCGGGCGCCCCGCCCGCCGCGAAGGCGAGCAGGCGCAGCAGCGTCATCGTCAGCCCGGCGTACTCGTCGGGCGCCAGGCCCAGTTCGGCGCGACCGTGGACCACGAGGCTGTACAGCAGCTGCGTCTCGTCGGCGGGCAGCGCATCGGCGAGCCGGCGCACGATGGCGGTGTCGGGGTCGGCGTCGTCGAGCGCCTCGGGCACGGCCTGCGCCACCGCCATGCGCTGCAGCAGCAGCGCCATCGATTCGAGCGTCGCCGCGGCCGACAGCCCGGCCTCGCGCAGCGTGTCGACGCCGGCCAGCACCTCGGCACCGTCGCGCCGCGCCAGCGCGTCGACCAGCCGCTCGGCGTGGTGCGGGTCGACGCTGCCGAGCATCGCGCGCACGCCGGCCTCGTCCAACGCGCCGCCGCCGTAGGCGATCGCCTGGTCGGTCAGCGACAGCGCATCGCGCATCGAGCCGCGCGCCGCGCGCGCGAGCAGGCGCAGCGCGCCGGGCTCGGCGCTCACGCCCTCGGCGTCGAGCACGCGCTGCAGGTGCTCGTGCACGACCTCGGGCGCCATCGGCCGCAGGTTGAACTGCAGGCAGCGCGACAGCACCGTCGGCAACATCTTCTCGGGGTCGGTGGTGGCCAGCACGAACTTCAGGTACTCGGGCGGCTCCTCGAGCGTCTTCAGCAGCGCGTTGAACGACTCCTTGGTCAGCTGGTGCGCCTCGTCGATCATGAAGACCTTGAAGCGACCGACACTGGGCTTGTACGCGGCGCGCTCGAGCAGGTCGCGGATCTCGTCGATGCCGCGGTTGCTCGCGGCGTCGAGTTCGACGTAGTCCATGTAGCGGTCGGCGTCGATCTCGGTGCACGCCTGGCACACGCCGCAGGGATGCGCGGTGACGCCGCCGCACCCGTCGGGGCCGGTGCAGTTCAGGCTCTTGGCGAGGATGCGCGACACCGTGGTCTTGCCGATGCCGCGCGTGCCGGTGAACAGGTACGCGTGGTGCAGACGCCCACGCTCGAGCGCGTTGGTCAGCGCACGCACCACCGCCTCCTGCCCGACCATCTGCTCGAACGAGCGCGGCCGGTACTTGCGCGCGAGGACCACGTACGACATGCGCTTCATTCTACGGGCCGGTCCCTCGCGGCCCCGGGGTCGATAATGCCGGCATGAGCCACGCGAGCGCCACCGCCCTGACCTACCACCGGTCGGGCGTCGACTACGACCTGATCGATCCGCTGAAGGTCGCCGCGCAGCGCGCCGCCGCGGCCACCGCGGCCAACCTCGCGGTGCACGGCGTCGCCGAGGTCGCGGCGTCGCGCGGCGAGTCGGCCTACGTGGTCGACGTCGGGCCGTTCCTGCTCGCCAGCATCGTCGAGTGCCTGGGCAGCAAGGCGCTGGTGGCCGACGAGATGACGCGGCTGACCGGGCGCTCGCACTACGACGCGATCGCGCAGGACACGATCGCGATGGCGGTCAACGACCTGATCACGGTCGGTGCGACCCCGCTGGTGGTGCAGGCCTACTGGGCCGCCGGCGGCAGCGACTGGTTCGCCGACGCGCAGCGCGCGCAGGCGCTGGTCGACGGCTGGAAGCGCGCGTGCGACGCCTGCGGCGTGGCCTGGGGCGGCGGCGAGACACCGGCGCTGGCCGGCATCGTCGAGGCCGGACGCATCGACCTCGCGGCGTCGTGCACCGGCATCGTGCAGCCGAAGTCGCGCCTGAGCGTGGGCGCGCGGCTCGCCGCCGGCGACGCGATCGTGCTGCTCGCGGCCAGCGGCATCCACGCCAACGGGCTGACGCTGGCACGTAAGCTCGTCGAGCGGCTGCCGCAAGGCTACCTGAGCCCGGTGACCTCGACGCTGAACTACGGTGAGGCGCTGCTGGTGCCCACGCCGCTGTACGCGCCGGTCACCGAGGCGCTGGCGCACGCCGGCATCGACGTGCACTACGCGGCCAACGTCACCGGCCACGGCTGGCGCAAGCTGATGCGACACCCCGGCGCGTTCACCTACCGCATGCACGCGCTGCCCGAGGTGCCGGCGGTGCTGCGCTTCATCCAGCAGCACGCGCGCCTCGACGACCGCGAGGCCTACGGCACCTTCAACATGGGCGCCGGCTTCGCGCTGTACGTCGCCGAGGCCGACGCGCAACGCTGCGTCGACGTCGCCCGCGCGCAAGGCCACGAGGCCTGGATCGCCGGGCGTGTCGAGGCCGGCGACAAGCGCGTGCTGATCGAACCGCTGGGGCTGGTCTTCGGCGCCGACGAGCTGCAACTGCGCTGACCGCGCGCCTGCCGCCCGAACCCTTTTCCCTTCCCCCTCCGGGGACCGGAGGGGAGCAGCCCGGTGCCGGGGGCGCTCACCAGCGGATCGTCAGCGCCGCGCCGCCCTGCGCCGGCACGAGCTCGGTCGCGAAGCCCGCCTGCTCGAGCAGTTCGCGCCGCCGCGCCCAGCCGGCGTCGCCCGCCGGGGTGGCCTCGTCGTGCACGATGCAGTGCGACGCACCCTTGACCGCGGCACGGCGCACCGCGTCCTGCGCCTGCTCGACCCAGCGGTGGTGTGCGCGCGACGACTGCGCCAGCCGGTAGGCCGAAGCGGCGGACATCAGCTGCGGCGTCGTCTCGGGCTCGTCGAGCACCAGGCTCCACGACAGCAGCACGCCGTCGCAGCCGGCGCCGTTGTCGAGCCCGCACCACGACGGGCGCAGGTTGTAGCCGGCGTGCGCGGCATGGCGCACCGATTCGGCCCAGGCCGGCAGGTCGCGCGCGAGCAGGTGCTCGACGAGGAACGCGGCGTTGTTGCTCGACGTGCCCGCGGGCACGACCCGCGCGTCGGGCAGCTTGACCGCGGCTTCGAACTCGCCGCGCTCGCAGGCGGCGACGATCGCGGTCTTCATCTCGGCGAGGATCTCGCGCACGCCGTGCGTGCGGCGGGCCAGGGCGCGGGCGGCTTGGGCGTCGAAGGCGGGCATGGTGGACTGATTTCGGCGGCAGTCGCAACGAACTGTAGCCGGCGCCCGCGCGCCCCGGCGCCCGGCCAGGCCGCTCACCTACAATCGTGCGCGACGGGCCTCCTCGCATGGAAGCGCGGCCAACCGGGTCAGGTGGGGAACCAAGCAGCCCTAACCGTTGCGACCAGTGCCGAGGGCAAGGCTCGTCACCCTCCCCCACTCGATGCACGTCGCCGGTGCGGCCGGCGCGCGCGGCGCCCCCGGCGTTCAGCCGCCGGCCTGCCGGAACGCCATCACCGCCTGGTTGCGCAGCGTGCGCAGCAGGCTCAGCTCCTTCTCCCCCAGCGCAATCATCGCGCCCGGCTCCGGGTCGGCGTAGATCAGCGCGAACGGCGCGTTCTTCAGCATCAGCGGCAGCAGCAGGAACGCCGGCGCGTCGACCTTCTGGCGGAACCACGCCGGCAACCGCGCGGCGATGTTGCCTGCGCTCGCGTCGGCGATCAGCGTGTCGGCGCCCTTCAGGCACACCGCGGTGAACAGGTCGGCCGCCGCGCCCGGCGCGATGCGCAGCGGCACGCGCATTGCCGCGGCGACGCCGTCGGCGCCGTCGCCGAGGCCGAAGCGCCCGACCAGCATGTCGGCCTTCGCGTCGCGCAGCGCGAACACCACGCGGCGCAGCCCGAGCGCGCGCAGCATCGTCTCGAGCACCATGCGCAGCACCTCGTTGAGGCGGAACTGCTCCGACACCATGTGGTTCGTGATGTCCTGGATGCCCGCGGCCAGCAGGTCGGCCGCGGCCTCGTGCGGCGCGCCGGCAGCGGGCGCCGGCGCCGCGTCGACCGCCTGCAACTGGTGGCCGGCCAGCGTGTCGTGCGCCGCCGGCTCGTCGGGCGCGGCGAGCAGGCGGCGCGCGCGGTCGTTCGCGCCCAGGCGGATCTGCATCGCCTCGACCAGCGTCGTCATGCGCTGCTGCGACAGCTCGGCCACGCGCTTGAGCTCGCCGGGTTTGAGCTCGAGCACGCGCGCGTGGCGCTGCGCGACGTCCTCGATGCGCGCGGCCGGGTCGGCGCTGAACAGCAGCGCGTCGGCGACCTCGTTGGCTGCCTGGCCGAGCCAGCGCATGCGCTCGGGGCCGCGCTCGGCAGCGCGCATCGGCACCTCGCCGGCCGGGCGGCGCATCGAGCGCTGCAGCGTCTCGGGCAGCCCCCAGGCCCGCGCCACGCCCAGCCCCAGGTCCTGGAAGCTGATGCCCAGCACGCGGATCGCGGCGCTGTCCTCGTCGGCCGGCGACAGCGCCTGCGGCGTGCCCGCGACGGGGCGCATCAGCGCGCGGATCTGCTGCGCCTCCTCGCGGAAGTAGAACTCGGTGAGCAGCCGCCCGAGGTTCTGGAACATCGCGCTGAGGAAGGCCTCCTCGCCGTCGCGCGCCCCGGGCGCCAGCTCGCCGGCCAGCGTGCCGGCCATCAGCGCGCGCAGGAACTCCTCCTTGAGCTGCTGCGCGTGGCCCTTGTCGTGCATGTGCTCGAGCAGCACCAGCGTCAGCGCCATGTTGCGGATCGCCGAGAACCCGACCAGCGCCACCGCGCGCGACACCGTGGTCACCGGACCGGCGACGCTGAAGTGCGCCGAGTTGACCATGCGCAGCAGCTTGTTCGTCAGCGCGACGTCCTTCAGGATCTCGCTGGCGAGGTTGCCGAGGTTCTCGTTCTCCGATCGCGTGAGCCGCTGGATGCGCGCCACCGCGTCGGACAGCGCCGGGAAGTCGCGCTTGAGGCGCATGCGACGCAGCAGGAACTCGAGCGTGCCGCTGGCCTGCGGGTCGATGCCGGCCTCCACCGGCGGCTGCAGCCACTGCGCGAGCGCGCGCTGGAACTCGCCCGCGTCGGTGAAGCGGCGCGACGGGTCGCGCTCGATCGCGCGGCGCACGATCGCGCGCAGCGCGTCGTCGGGCGGGTCGCCGAGCGGGTCGGGCAGCTCGAGCTGCTCGGTGGCCACGCGCTCGATCGCGCGCATCGGGTCGCGCTCGCGCAGCAGCGGCGTTCCGCTGAGCATCTCGGCGAGCACGACCCCGGCGCCGAACACGTCCATCGACGGCGCCGGCGCCTTGCCGCGCGCCGCCTCGGGCGACATGTAGCCCGGCGTGCCGTAGATGCGCCGCTCGTGCGGGTCGGCGACGCGCGCGGCAATGCCGAAGTCCATCACGCGCGCGCGCCCGTCGGCGTCGAGCAGGATGTTCGACGGCTTCAGGTCGCGGTGCACGATGCCGCGCTCGTGCGCGGCGCGCAGCGCGTCGAGCACGCCGACCATCAGCGCCGCGGCGTCGCGCGGCGGCAGCGCGCCCTGCTGGCGCAGGCGCTGCAACAGCGTCGGCCCGGCGACGTACTCGAACACCAGGTAGGTGCGGCCGTCGTGCTCGTCGGCCTCGAACACCGGCACGATGTGCGGGTGCGTCAGCTGGCCGACGGCGCGCGCCTCGTGCAGCCACTGGCTGCGCGCGGCGTCGTCAGCGTCCGGCGCGAGCATCTTGACGGCGACGTCGCGCTCGAGCCGCGTGTCGTGGCCGAGCCAGACGGTGGCCTGCGCGCCCTCGCCGAGCTTGCGTTCGAGGACGAAACGCCCGACGGCGGCGGCGGCGCCCGGCTGCGCGCCTGCGCGTGGCGTGGCCAGCGCGCTCACGCGCCGACCCCGGCGGCCGCCGGCCGCGTCGCGGCGTCGCCGCACAGCGCGTCGGCGGCGTCGACCGCGCCGTCCTCGTGCACCGAAGCCTGCACCGCCGCGTGCAGGTCGCGCAGCCCCATGCCGAGCAGGCGCGCGTAGCGCTGCGCGACGCGCTCGAGCGCCGCCTGCGCCTGGCGCGGCGGCAGCGCCAGCGTGTCGACGGCCTCGTGCGCCGCGCTGGCCACCGCGCGCAGCACGTCGTCGTCGCGGTCGGGCTGGCGCACCGGCGCGGCCAGCGGCAGCCGGCGCATCATGTGCAGCACCGCGTCGTCCATGCCCCAGTGGCGCGCGACGGCGCCGCCCATGCTCTCGATGTCGCAGCCGAGCACCGCGTACGCCGCCTGCTGCTCGCTCATGCCCGGATCGTCGCGCTCGCCGGGCTCGCGAGCCGCCTGCGGCTGCACCAGCCGGCGGATCTGCGCCGCCTCGTCGGGGAAGTGGTACTGCACGAGCAGGCGCCCCAGGTCCTGCAGCAGCGCGACGAGGAACACCACCTCGGCGTCGTAGCCCGCGGGGCGCAGCGCCTGCGCCAGCCGCGCCGCGCGGCGGCTGCGGTCGATCTGTGCCTCGAGCTCGCGCGCGCCGGCCGGCGACAGCGGCCCCGGCCAGGGGCGCAGCGCGTTGGCGGCGCGGCGCACACCGTCGAGGCCGAGCATCGCGATCGCGCGGCGCACCGTCAGCACCGGGCCGTTGCCCGAGACCTGCGTGCCGCGCACCTGCGCGGTGTTGACCACGCGCAGCAGTTCGAACGACAGCGCGAGATCGCGCAGCACGATCTCGGCCAGCTCGTCGGTGCGCTCGCGCTCGAGCAGCGCCAGGCGAGCCGCGCGCGCCGCCCCGCCCGGCGTCGCCGGCAGCGCGCCGATCTGGCGCACCCGCTCGAGCAACAGCGCGTGCGCGCCGCCGTCGTGGCGGCTCTCGGCCTCGATCCAGCCGCGCAGCGCGCGCGACAGCGTGCGCGCGACGAGATAACGCTGGCGCGGCTGCCGGTCGGTGGCACGGTTGACGATGGCGCGCAGCGCGTCGGGCACCGGGCGCGGGATCGAGAACGGCAACCGGACGATCTCGCGGCCGCGCGGCGGCAGACGTTCGACGACGGCCGCGGCGTCGCTTTCGTCGAGCGCCGCGCGCCCGGCCAGCAGGTGATGCAGCAGCACGCCGAGCGCGAGCACGTCGCGCTGCGCGCGGTCGCGCTGGGCGCGCAACTCGCCGGTGTCGACCGACAGCGTGCGCCCGGAAGCGACGTCGGCCGACTCGTCCTGCACCGCGGCGACGATCTCCAGGCCCATCACCATCGCGTGGCCGTGGTCGTCGAGCACCAGCGAGTGCAGCTGCAGGTCGCCGTGCGCAGCGCCGGCCTCGTGCGCGAACGCCAGGCCGTCGAGTGCGTCGGCGCACCACGAAGCCGCGTCGACGCAGGCCTCGACCTCGGGCGTCAGCCGCTCGGCCAGCGTGACGCCCAGCCGGCGTTCGTACGCCAGGTACGGCCAGTGCTCGAACTCGCCAACCTCGGCCACCGGGGCGAGATGCGGGTGCCGCAGTCGCGCGGCGCGGCGTGCCGAGGCCAGCCAGTGCCCCACCTGCGACGCCGGCAGCGCCTGACGCGGCAGCACCAGCATCGCTTCCTGCGCGCTGCGCGGGTCGTGCACGAGCCAGACCATGCTGCGCGCGCTGCGGCCGAGCAACCGCCGCATCTCGAAACGCCCGAAGCGGCGCAGCGCCGGCGACGGCGCAGGCGCGGCAGGCGACGAAACGGGGTCGGGAACGGCCATCGCGGACGAGCTCAGCGTTGGCGTCGATTGGACCGTCGCGGCCCGCGCGGCGATGCGCAGAACAGGCGCGCGATCGCCGCGCACTTCATGCGCCAACCCTTGCCGTCGGGTTCCGGCCCGCCGGCCCCCGCGGGCGTTCGCTCGCCGGCCTCTGCTCGCCGGCGCCCGTTCTCGGGCGTCCGCTCGTTCCTGCGCCCCGGCGACCCGGCCCGCCCCTCGGCCGTCCGGCACACGACCGTCGAGCGTGCCGGGGCCGCAGCGCCACCCGGCGGGCCGGGTCGAACGCGTCCGGGGGGGTTGCGCCTCAGAGCTCGACCAGCGCGCCGCCGCCGGTGACGAACGCGGCGCGCACCGCCTCGCCGGGCTGCAGCGCCTGCACCGCGGCACGGTAGCGAGCGAGCTGGTCGCGGTAGGCACCGACCTCGCCGGGGGACTGCGCCAGCTTGTAGTCGAGCACCCACCACTCGTTCGCACCACTCGCACCCGAGCCGGGCGGCAGGCACACCAGCCGGTCGATGCGCAGCGCACCCTCGGCGTCGGCCAGCGGCACCTCGTTGCCGGCCCACGCCAGGTCGGCGGCGAAGAAACGCGCGCACGACGGGCTGTCGAGCACCGCGCGCACGGTGCGTTCGACGTCGCCCGCCATCGCCGCCGGCAGCGCGAACGCGCGCGCCGCCGCGGCAGCGGCATCGCGTAGGTCGGCGCGGCCGGTGCTGCCGCCCGGGCCCGGCCGCGTGCACCACTCGAGCGCCCGGTGCACCGCCTGCCCGAGCCGCGCGGCGGTGCCCTCGACCGCCGCGGCCGCCGCGGCCGGCGCGCCGCGCGGCGGCGCCAGCGCAGGCGCAGGCAGCCCCGACACCGAGACCCCACGCACCGGCGCCGCGGCGCGCCCCGTCGACGGCACCCACTCGGTGGCCAGCGCCTCGAGCCGGCTCCACGCGCTGCGCCCGGCGCCGGTGCGCGGCGCGGTCGCGCTGATCAGCAGCCGCTCGCGCGCGCGGGTCAGCGCGACGTACAAGGCGTTGAGCTCCTCGCGCGCACGCTGCGCCTGCTCGTCGGCCAGCCGCTCGCGCAGCGACGGCGGGCAGCGCGACTCGCTGGCGACGAAGGCCACGCTCGCCGGGTGTGCGCGCTCGACCGGCCAGTCGACGAGCAGCGTCGCCGTCTCGGCAGCCTGGCGCTCGGGGTCGGTGTCCATCAGCAGCACGGCGCGCGCCTCGAGCCCTTTCGCGCCGTGCACCGTGAGCAGCCGTACCGCGTCGGCGTCGGCGTCGGGCTGGACCTTCAGCGCACGCCGGCGCAGCGCGCGCACGAAGCCGTAGGCGGTGGCGTAGCGGCCGCCGTCGAGCTCGAGCGCCACGGCCAGCAGCGCGTGCACGGCGCCGCGCGCGGCCGGCCAGCGCTCGGCCGGCACGCGCGCGGCCAGCCGCGGCAGCAACTCGCCGTCGCCGACGATGCGGTCGAGCAGGTCGTGCGGCGGGCGCCGGTGGGCCACTTCGGCCCAGCCGGCGAGCAGCGTGCGCGCGCGCGCCAGCGCCGGCGACGGCGCCTCGAGCGCCATCAGCGCGCCCCACCAGCCGGTCGCCGGGTCGCGCGACGCAGCGTCGGCCAGGTGCTGCAGGTCGTCGTCGCCGGCGTCGAACAGCGGGCTCTTCAGCGCGCGCGCCAGCGACAGGTCGTGCCCGGGCGAGGCCAGCACGTCGAGCACGGCGACGAGGTCGGCGGCCTCGGGTTCGCTGCCCAGCAGCGTCTGCTCGGGTGCGGCGAACGGCACGTGGCGCGCGCGCAGCGCGTCGGCGGCCAGCCGCAGCGACGCGCGCTTGCGACTGAGCACGAGCACCTCGCGCGGCGCGAAGCCTTCGGCGAGCAGCGCGCACACCGCGTCGGCCACCTGCTGCGCCTCGTGTTCGCGGCGCGCCTGCTCGGCGTCGCGCCGCGGCACGCGCAGCGACGGCCGCCACGTCGCGACGTCGCGCGCCGCGGCGCCGGGCTCGGCGCGTGGCACGCGCGCCAGGCGCTGCAGCGCCGTCGCGTGGCGGTCGCCGGCCACCTCGGTGGTGTGCGCGCGGAAACCGTCGTAACCGTCGTCGACCGCCGCGCGCGCGAACACCGCGTTGACCACCCCGACCACCGCCGGATGGCTGCGGCGCGTGTGGTCGCAGGCCAGCACGTCGCCGCCGAGCGCGTCGACGACGAAGGCGCGCGCCGCGGCAAACACGCGCGGCTCGGCCCGGCGGAAGCGGTAGATGCTCTGCTTCGGGTCGCCGACGACGAACACCGAAGGCGGCGCGCCGGCGCCGGTGCCGGCGTATGCGGCGAGCCACGACTGCAGTGCGTGCCACTGCAGCGGGCTGGTGTCCTGGAACTCGTCGATCAGCAGGTGGCGAACGCGCGCGTCCAGGCGTTCCTGCACCCAGCCCGACAGCACCGGGTCGCCGAGCAGCCGCAGCGCGACCAGCTCGAGGTCGGTCATGTCGACCAGCCCCTGGCGGCGCTTGAGCAGCGCGTATTCATCGAGCAGCACGCGCGCGAGCGCCACCATCGCGCGGTGCTCGTCGTGCGCGTCGTGCTGCGCGACCGCCTCGGCCAGCGCCTCGAGCTCGGCCACCGCGGCAGCGTGCGCCGCGCCGTCGCCGAGCTGCTTGCGCGGCGCGCCGGCGTCGGTGAACAGCGCGCCGCGCAGCGCCGCGCAGGCTGCGAGCGGGTCGGCCAGCGACAGCGCCTGTTCGATCGCCGCCGCGGCCTGCGTCGGCTTGGCCTTGCCCAGCGCCGCCAGTTCGCGCGCGAGCGCGAGCCAGCGCGCGCGCACCGCCTCGTCGGCGAGCGAGTCGGCCGGGTGTGCAAAGCCGGCCCAGCGCGGCCACAGCAGCGCAGGCGGCGGCACCGCGTCGGCCAGCGTGCCGGCGTCGTCGGCGCGCTCGACCTCGACGCGCCTGGCCCATGCCGCCTCCAGCCACTGGCGCAGCGTGGCGCGCCCGCGGCGTGCGACCAGGCGTCCGTAGTCGGCGCGCAGCGCCGCGTCGTCGGCGACGCGGCGGTGGAAGCGCCGGAACAGCTCGGGGCGCAGGTCGTCGAGGTCTTCGACCAGCGCCATCTGCGGCGACAGGCCGACGTCGCGCAGCAGGTCCAGCGGCGCGGCGCGCAGCAGCTGCGCGAACCAGGCGTGGAAGGTGCGCAGCTCGACGTCGCGCCCGCCGGCGAGCACGCGGTCGAGTAGCGTGGCCGCGTCGGGCTCGGCGGCACGCGCCGCCGCCGGCGACATGCCACGTTCGACCAGCAGCTCGACGCGCCGCTCGGGCGCGGCTTCGGCCAGCTCGCGCAGCACGGCGTGCAGCCGTTCGCGCATCTCGCCGGCGGCCTTGCGCGTGAAGGTGATCGCCAGCACCGACGCGGGCGCGGCGCCGTCGAGCAGCGCACGCACGATGCGCGCGACCAGCATCCAGGTCTTGCCGGCGCCGGCACAGGCCTCGACGACGACGCTGCGCCGCGGGTCGCAGGCCACCGCGTAGAACGTCGCGCGCGTGGCCGGTGCGCCGTTGCAGTGGTACGCCGGCGCGTCGCTGCTCATCGCGCAGCGTCCCAGTGGTCGCGCCGGCACAGGCCCCGCATCTCGCAGCGCTCGCACACCGCACCCTCGCCCAGCGCCACCAGCCCCAGCCCGTCGCGCAGGTCGCGCAGGTCGGCGGCGAGGCCGTCGACGAAGTCTTGCGAGGTGGCCGCGACGTCGGGGTGCACGACCTCGACCGGCGCCTGACGGTCATCGAGCGCGAGGTACATGGCCCGCAGTTCGCGCGACGCACCGTCGTCGACCAGCGCGGCGTACACCGCGAGCTGCGTGTCCTCCAGCGGTGTGCGCACCGCCTGCCTCAGATCGGATGCGGCACCGGTCTTGTAGTCGATCAGCTCGCGCACGCCGCCGCGGCCTTCGTCGATGCGGTCGATGCGGCCGACGAGCGTCACCGGCAGCCGCGCGTCAGCCGGGCGTTCGGCGTCGACCTCGCCCGCAAGCCAGCGCCAGCCGTCGCGGTCGCGCCGCTGCAGCCAGGCGACGTAGCGCGGCGCGAGGTCGTCGAACGCGGCGCGAAACGGCAGCAACTGCGCCGCGTCGAGGCCCATCGAGTCGCTGACGGCGTCGGCCTGCGCGTGCAGCGCCGCCAGGTCAGCGGCCGCGTCGCGCGCGCTGCGCCGCTCGCCGTGGAACGCGTGCAGCACCGCGTGCAGCCAGTTGCCGTAGTCGCGCTTGGCCAGCTCGACGTCGAGCTCGTCGATCTCGCGCAAGCCGAGCACGCTGCGCGCGAAGAAGCGGTACGGGCAGTCGCGCAGCGCCTGCACCGCGCTCGCACTCAACCGCTGCGGCAATGCGCGCACGAGCGCCGGCGCCGGGCGCCCGGCGGGGCGCGGTTCGATCGCGACGCTCGCAACCTGCGGCGGCTCGTCGGCCGGCACCCCGGCACCGGCGCGCTGTCGCGCGCGCCAGGCGCGCTCGACCAGCGGGCTCGCGCCGCGCGGTTCGCCGGCATCGCTGCGCCGGCGCAGCAGCACGACCCCGGGGGCGCGCATCAGCTCGGCGAAGGCGCGTGCCTCCTGGTGCCGTCGCTGTGCCGCGGTGGGCAGGCCGAGCGCCGCGGCCACCGCGTCGCTCCACAGCGCCGGTGCCGGCGCGGCGCCGCCCAGGTGCGTGTCGTCGGCGCCGGGACAGACGACGGCGGCGAACGGGCGCCACAGCGCGCGCGCCAGCGGCGTGACGACCACGTGCGGCTCGGGCGGCGGCGGCGGGCGGTACGTCGCACCGTCGAGCACCTGGTCGACCCAGGCGACGAAGCCCGCACGGTCCAGGCGCGTCTTCGCGGCATCGGCCCACGCGGGGTCGGCGTCGCCGCCGTCGCAGCGCAGCGCCGCGGCCACCTGCAGCGCGGCGGCGTCGTCGCCCGCATCGCCGAGCACGCGGGCGAGCGCCTGCAACCAGTCGGCCAGCGGCCGGCGCCCCGGCGCGGCCAGCGGCGCCCATCGCTCGCGCTGCGCGAGCCAGCACGCCTGCTGCGCATCGTCGAGCGCGGCGCCGCGCCGCCACGCGCGCTCGATCGCTGCCACCTGCGGCGCGGGCAGCGCCGCGTCGGCCTTCAGCGCGTCGAGCCAGGCGTCGGCGCCGGCGGCCGGAGCCGCGGCACGCAGCAGCGCCATCACGCGCGCCGCTGCGCTGGTCGTCGACAGGCGCCAGCCGGTTTCGTCGTGCACACGCAGCCCCGGCGCGCGTTCGAGCAGCGCGTGCACGCGACGCACCAGCGCGCGGTCGAGCGCGATCAGCGCCACCGGCGCCGACGCGCCTTCGACCGCGCGCAGCACCTCGGCGGCCGAGGCCTCGGCCTCGGCCTCGAAGTCGGCGCAGACGACGCAGCGCGGCGGCGGCAGGCCGGCGACCGCGTCGAACACCGCGTGCACGTCGTCGGCCGCGATGGGCAGGTCCAGCTCGATGACCGGCACGCCGGTGCCGGCCGCTGCGGTGCCCACGGCGGCGAGCTGGTCGCCGTCGCCGACGCCGTACGCCAACACCCACGCGCCAGGGCGATGATCGAACAGGCGGTCGGTGGGCGCCGCGTCGTCGACCGCGGCCCACTCGAGCGCGACGCGGGCCAGCGCGCGTTCGGTCTGCCCCGGGCCGGTAATCCAGCCGAGCTGCTCGCGCGCGGCGTCCCACCAGCGCGCGCGTGCGCCAGGGCGCGCCGCGGCGGCCTGCGCCAGCGTGCGCGCCGAATCGACCACCGACGCCACCGCCTGGGCGAAGCCACGCGGGTCGTCGCGCGCCCAGGACGCCCCCCACGAAGACTCGCGCAGCAGCGCGGCCGCACGCAGCGTGTCGGTCACCACGTCGCCGCTGGGCGCGCGCGCATCGCGCCGCGGTGGTGGCCCGAGCGTGTCGGCCAGCGTGCGCGTGGTCTCGACGCGCGGTTGCCAGCCACCGAGCGCAGCGAAGGCCGCCCGTGCCGGCGCGAGCAGGTCGGCCTGCGGCAGCAGCACCACCGCGTCGCACGCGGGCACGCCGCGCGCGCGCAGCTCGTCGGTCACGCGACGCGCCAGCGCCGGCCAGAAGTCGGCATCGGCCGGGCACGCGGGCAGGCGAAGTCGGGTCAAGGACGATCGATGATGCGAAGACACGACGGCGACGCCGGCATCGTCGCCACGCCGCAGCCTCGGCGCGGTCGCCGGCAGCGGGCGCACCGACCGCGGGTGCCGGGGCTTTATGTCAGAATCATTCTGCCTTGTCTCTTCCCCTGCCTGGCCACGCGCCACACACGCCGCGGCGGGACCGGCGGCAGGGCGTCCCCGAGGACCCTCCATGAGCAGCGACCTGATCACCCATGTTTCCGACGCGTCGTTCGAGACCGACGTCCTGAAGTCCGACCGCCCGGTGCTGGTCGACTACTGGGCCGAGTGGTGCGGCCCGTGCAAGATGATCGCGCCGATCCTCGACGAGGTGTCGAAGGACTACGACGGGCGCCTGCGCGTCGCGAAGATGAACGTCGACGAGAACCGCGAAGTGCCGGCGAAGTTCGGCATTCGCGGCATCCCGACGCTGATGCTGTTCAAGGGCGGTCAGCTTGCCGCGACCAAGGTCGGCGCGATGTCGAAGGCGCAGTTGACGGCCTTCCTCGACGGTCACCTATAATCTTCGCCAAGGTCGTTCGGTGGGCGCCACAAGCGCCGCCGGCGTCCACCGACAGCCCCTCCGCCCCCGCGTCGGAGCCGATCGCAGGCTCCCGGGTGGCGAGTAGCCGGCCCCCTTCCCCGCATCACCCGGCCACGACCCGCTGAACGGGTGCGCCGCGCCCCAGCCATCGGGGCGCGTCGACGGCGGTCATCCGATCGCCCGGTTCGTCTTGCCACCAGGGATCACTCCCATGCACCTGTCCGAACTGAAAGCGCAGCACGTCTCCGAGCTCATCAAGATGGGCGAGGCGCTGGAGATCGACAACGTCAGCCGCCTGCGCAAGCAGGAGCTGATGTTCGCGATCATGAAGAAGCGCGCCAAGGCCGGCGAGCAGGTCTTCGGCGACGGCGTGCTCGAGGTGCTGCCCGACGGCTTCGGCTTCCTGCGCTCGATCGAGGCCAGCTACATGGCGTCGACCGACGACATCTACCTGTCGCCCAGCCAGATCCGCCGCTTCAACCTGCACACCGGCGACATGATCGAGGGCGAGGTGCGCGTGCCCAAGGACGGCGAGCGCTACTTCGCGCTGGTCAAGGTCGACCGCGTCAACGGCCTGACGCCCGAGGAGAACAAGCACAAGATCATGTTCGAGAACCTGACGCCGCTGTTCCCGAAGGAACAGTTCAGGCTCGAACGCGACAACCTGAAGGTCGACGAGAACATCACCAGCCGCATCATCGACCTCGTCGCGCCGATCGGCAAAGGCCAGCGCGCGCTGCTCGTCGCGCAGCCCAAGACCGGCAAGACGATGATGATGCAGCACATCGCGCACGCGCTGGTGGGCAACTACCCCGACGTGCACCTGATCGTGCTGCTGGTCGACGAGCGTCCGGAAGAGGTGACCGAGATGCAGCGCACGGTGCGCGGCGAGGTCATCAGCTCGACCTTCGACGAACCCGCCGCGCGCCACGTGCAGGTGGCCGAGATGGTGATCGAGCGCGCCAAGCGCCTCGTCGAGTTGAAAAAGGACGTCGTGATCCTGCTCGACTCGATCACGCGGCTGGCGCGCGCCTACAACAACGTGCTGCCCAGCAGCGGCAAGGTGCTCACCGGCGGCGTCGACGCCAACGCGCTGCAGCGCCCGAAGCGCTTCTTCGGCGCGGCGCGCAACGTCGAGGAAGGCGGCAGCCTGACCATCATCGGCACCGCGCTGATCGACACCGGCAGCCGCATGGACGAGGTGATCTACGAGGAGTTCAAGGGCACCGGCAACTGCGAGATCCACCTCGACCGCCGCATGGCCGAGAAGCGCGTCTACCCGTCGATCCTGATCAACAAGTCGGGCACCCGCCGCGAGGAGCTGCTGCTCAAGCCGGAGATCCTGCAGAAGACCTGGATCCTGCGCAAGCTGCTGTACAACATGGACGAGATCGAGGCGATGGAGTTTGTGCTCGACAAGATGAAGCAGAGCAAGAGCAACCTCGACTTCTTCGACATGATGCGCCGCGGCGGCTGAGCCGCGCATCTATAATCCGCGGTTTTCCGCTTGGGGCAAGTGCGTCGAATGGGTCGACGTGGCTACCGCATCACCAGCGCCGAGGGCTTCCCGCATGAAAGAAGGCATCCACCCCAACTACCGCGACGTGTGCTTCGTCGACCTGTCCAACGGCTTCAAGTTCGTCACGCGTTCCTGCGCGTCGACGAAGGAGACCGTCAAGATGGACGACGGCCGCGAGTTGCCGCTGATCAAGCTCGAGACGACCAGCGAATCGCACCCCTTCTACACCGGCACGCAGAAGAGCGTCGACAACCTCGGCGGTCGCGTCGAGAAGTTCCGCAACAAGTTCGCGCATCTGAAGAAGTGACGGCGCGCGCACGCCGCATCGAAGGGGCAGCCGCGGCTGCCCTTTTTGCTGCCCGGCGCGTGGCGCGCGACGGGCGCGGCATCATCGCGGCGTGAGCCACGGCCCCACCCCGGCCCTCGTCACGCAGCGCGCCGCGCAGCGGCTGCCACGCTGGGCGCTGCTGCTGTTCTGTGCGGCCTACGTGCTGCCGGGGGTGTTCGCACGCGATCCCTGGCGCAGCGCCGACGTCGCCGCGTTCGGCCACATGGTCGCGATGGCCGAGGGCCGCACGCCCTGGCTCGCGCCGACGGTGGGCCAGCTGCCGCCGGACAGCGCGCTGCTGCCGCACTGGCTGGGTGCGGCCGCCATCGCGCTGCTCGCACCCGGGATCGACGCCGAGCTCGCCGCCCGGCTGCCGTTCGCGCTGCTGCTGGCGCTGACGCTGGCGCTGGTGTGGTACGCGATGTTCCACCTCGCGCGCACCGAGGCGGCGCAGCCGGTCGCGTTCGCGTTCGGCGGCGAGGCCGAGCCGGTGCAGTACGCGCGT
Source organism: Azohydromonas sp. (assembly GCF_035325925.1). Taxonomy (NCBI): domain Bacteria; kingdom Pseudomonadati; phylum Pseudomonadota; class Betaproteobacteria; order Burkholderiales; family Sphaerotilaceae; genus Azohydromonas; species Azohydromonas sp. The sequence continues at coordinate 68,939 of NZ_DAOKZA010000015.1, forward strand.
GCGATGGCCGACGGCGCGCTGCTCGCGCTGATCGCCACGCTGGGGCTGCTGCAGCTCGGCCACGAGACCACGCCCGAGCTGATGCAGCTGGCCGCGGTCGCGCTGTTCCAGTGGGCGCTCGCGGCGGCACCGTTCAGGCGCTGGCGCGCGCGTGCCGCCGCGCTGGCGGCGCTGCCGCTGCTGGCCGCGGCCGGTGCGCCGGGCATCGCGCTGGCGATCGGCGCCATCGGGATGGCCATCGCGCTGCGCTCGGCGTATGCGCAGGTGCGCGCCTTCGCGCCGTGGATCGCGGCGTCGGCGCTGGCCGCGCTGGCCGTCGCGGCGGCGCTGCACACCTGGGACTGGCGCTGGCGCTTCGGCGCCGACATCGCGCAGCTGTTCCAGCTCGGCCGGCTGTGGCTGTGGTTCCTGTGGCCGGCGTGGCTGCTCGCGCTGTGGACCGTGTGGCGCTGGCGCCACCACCTGTTCAACCGGCACATCGCGGTGCCGCTGTCGCTGGCGCTCGTCGCGCTGGCGGCCAGCGTCGCCACCGGCGGGTCGGACCGCGCGCTGATGCTCGGCCTGCCCGGCGTCGCGGTGCTCGCGGCCTTCGCGCTGCCCACGCTCGGGCGCAGCGCGGCGGCGGCGATCGACTGGTTCTCGGTGTTCTTCTTCAGCGCCGGGGCGATCGCGGTGTGGGTGGTCTACGCGTCGATGCACACCGGCGTGCCGGCCAAGCCCGCTGCCAACGTGGCCAAGCTCGCCAGCGGATTCGTGCCGAGCTTCTCGGCGCCGGCGCTGGCCGCGGCGGTGCTGGGCACGCTGGCCTGGCTGTGGCTCGTGCGCTGGCGCACCGCGCGTCACCAGGCGGCGCTGTGGAAGAGCCTGGTGCTGCCGGCCGGCGGCGTCGCGCTGCTGTGGCTGCTGGTGATGACGCTGCTGCTGCCGGTGCTCGACTACGCGCGCAGCGACCGTCCCTGGGTCGCGCGCATCGCGCGCCACGTGCCGCCTGGCGCCTGCGTGGCCGCGCCCGACATCGGCCGCGCCGCGGCCGCCGCGCTCGAGCACTTCGGCCGCTGGCGCGTCGACGCGCGGCCGACCACCGACGCCGGCGGCTGCGACTGGATGCTGCTGCGACCCGATGCCGGCAGCGCGGCCGCCCCGCCCGGCTGGACCGTGGTCGCGCGCGTGCTGCGGCCGACCGAGCGCCAGGGGGGCACGCTGGTGCTGCGGCGCGGCGGCGCCGCACCGCGCTGAACGAAGCGCCGCGGCGCCGACCGGGCCGGCTGCCGGCGCGCCCGGCGTCAGCCCGCGGCGTCTTCGGCCGGCCGTGCCGCGTCGCCGCCGTGGCCGTGCCCCCGCACGCGCAGCGCCGGCAGCACGATGCGAAACGACGATCCCTGGCCCGGCTCGCTGCCGATGTCGAGCTCGCCGCCGTGGCGCTGCACGACGTGCTTGACGATCGACAGGCCCAGCCCGGTGCCGCCGGTCTCGCGCGAGCGGCTGCCGTCGATGCGGTAGAAGCGTTCGGTCAGCCGCGGCAGGTGCTCGCGAGCGATGCCGATGCCGGTGTCGCTGACGACGATCTCGCCGGCGCCGTCTTCGCGCACGCGCCAGCGCAGCCCGATGCGCCCGCCCTCGGGCGTGTAGCGCACCGCGTTGCTCACCAGGTTGCCCACCGCGCTGATCAGTTCTTCCAGGCTGCCGGCGACCTCGCCGTCGGGCGCTGCGTGCAGCGTGATCTGGTGCCGCCCGGCCGACAGCGCCTCGCCGTCGGCGCGCACGCGCGCGAGCAGTTCGTCGACGCGGATCCAGCGCTCGACCGTCGGGCGCGGGCTGCCCTCGAGCTGCGCCAGCGTCAGCAGGTCGTCGATCAGCGTCTGCATGCGCGTGGTCTGCTGCTCCATCAGCTGCAGCACGCGGCGACGCTCGACCTCGGTCAGCGGCAGCGTGGCCAGCGTCTCGACGAAGCCGGCGAGCACCGTCAGCGGCGTGCGCATCTCGTGCGAGACGTTGGCGACGAAGTCGCGGCGCATCGCCTCGGTGCGCTCGCGCTCGGTGATGTCCTGCGACAGCACCAGCTTCATGCCCTCGCCGTAGCGGCGCACCAGCACCGACAGCGTCTGCCGCCCCGGCGGCGCGGTGAACACCACCGGCTGGTCGTAGCTGCCGAGCTGCAGGTGCGCGACGAAGGCCGGCGCGCGCACCAGGTGCGTCAGCCGCTGCCCGCGGTCGCGCGCCGGGTCGAGCCCGAAGTGCATCGCGGCCACCGAATTGCACCACGCGATCTGCTCGTCGCCGTCGAGCAGCAGCACGCCGTTGGGCGAGGCCTCGATCGCCGACAGGAACTGCTGCAACCGCAGGCGCTCGGCCTCGATGGCCTTGTCGCGCGAGCGCAGCAGCCGCTCGACGCGGTAGCCGAGCTCGCCCCAGAAGCCGGGTTCGACCGGCGCCTGCGCGTCCTGGCTGCCGCGAAGCCAGGCGAGCAGCCGCTGCGCGCGCAGCGTGTCGAGCGTCGCGGCGAGCATCACGCCGGTGGCGCCGCCCAGCGCCATGCCGGCCGCACGCGCGTCGAGCCAGCCACCCGCCAGCGCCCCCAGCGCGGTGCCGGCGAGCATTGCCAGCACCACCGCGACGACGCGGGGCAGCAGCCAGGGCATCGGTCAGCGCGACGCCGTCACGGTGCGCCGCCGGGTTGTGGCGCGAAGCGGTAGCCGGCGCCGCGCACGGTCTCGATCAGCGTCGCGCACTGCACCGGCTGCAGCGCCTCGCGCAGCCGCTTGACGTGCACGTCGACGGTGCGCTCCTCGATGAACACGTGGTCGCCCCACACGCGGTCGAGCAGCTGCGCGCGGCTGTGCACGCGCTCCGGATGCGTCATGAAGAAGTGCAGCAGCCGGAATTCGGTGGGCCCGACCTTGACCTCGCGCACGCCGTCGGTGCCGACCCGGGCGACTCGCCGCGTCGCCGGGTCGAGCCTGAGACCCCCCGCCTCGACCGCGCTGTCCAGCGCCTCGGGTACCTTGCGCCGCAGCACCGCGCGGATGCGCGCGAGCAGCTCCTTGGTGGAGAACGGCTTGGTCAGGTAGTCGTCGGCGCCGGCGTCGAGGCCACCGATCTTGTCGGCCTCGTCGCTGCGCGCCGTGAGCATGATGATCGGCAGCTCGCGCGTGCGCGCCACGGCGCGCCACTGCTTGGCCAGCGCCAGCCCCGACTGGCCGGGCAGCATCCAGTCGAGCAGCACCAGGTCGGGCAGCACCGCGTCGACGGCCGCGCGAGCCTGGTCGGCGCTGGCGGCCAGCGTCACCTCGTAGCCCGCGTGGCGCAGGTTGATCGAGATGAGCTCGGCGATCGCCGACTCGTCCTCGACGACCAGCACACGGCTCATCGACGACCCCCCCGCATCATGCCGCTCCCGTTCAGCGCACCGCGGTCTCGACGTCGGCGAGCGCGACGTGACGCACGTCGGTGCCCTTGACGACGTAGATCACCGCTTCGGCGAGGTTCTTCGCGTGGTCGCCGACGCGCTCGATGGCCTTGGCGACGAACACCAGGTCGATGCTCGACGAGATCATGCGCGGGTCTTCCATCATGTAGGTGATCAGCTTGCGCAGCAGGCCGTCGAACTCCTGGTCGATCTGGTCGTCGTGCTTGAGCACCTCGAGCGCGGCGGCAGGGTCCAGGCGCGCGAACGCGTCGAGCGCCTTGCGCAGCTGCGTGCACGCGAGCTCGCACTCGAACTGCAGGTCGGCCACCGGCAGGCGCAGCCGGCTCGACACGCCGGTGTTGATCAGCCGCTGCACGGTGCGCGCGATGCGCGCCGCCTCGTCGCCGACGCGCTCGAGGTTGGCGCTGGCCTTGGAGATCGCGATCAGCAGACGCAGGTCGATCGCCGCCGGCTGGCGCGTCGCGATGATGCGCTGCATCAGCGTGTCGATCTCCACCTCCATGTGGTTGATGCGGTCCTCCTGCTGCAGCACCTGCGTCGCGGTCTCGCCGCTGAAGTTCGCCAGCGCGTACATGGCCTGCGCGACCTGCGACTCGGCGAGGCCGCCCATCTCGAGCACGCGCGTGGACACGTCGCGGAGGTCGGCATCGAACTGGCTGGAGATGTGTTTGTCGTTCATCGTGGGTCTCCTCGACGGCCGCCTCAGCCGAAGCGGCCGGTGATGTAGTCCTCGGTTTCCTTGCGCAGCGGCTTCATGAACAGCTCGCTCGTCGGGCTGTACTCGATCAGCTTGCCCAGGTACATGTAGGCGGTGAAGTCCGAGACGCGGGCGGCCTGCTGCATGTTGTGCGTGACGATCACGATGGTGTACTTGTGCTTCAGCTCGTGCAGCAGTTCCTCGACCTTGGCGGTGGAGATCGGGTCGAGCGCCGAGCAGGGCTCGTCCAGCAGCAGCACTTCGGGCTCCAGCGCCACCGCGCGCGCGATCACCAGGCGCTGCTGCTGGCCACCGGACAGGCTCAGCCCGCTGACGTCCAGACGGTCCTTGACCTCGTCCCACAGCGCGGCCTGCTTCAGCGCGCGTTCCACCGTCTCGTCGAGCTGGGCGCGGTTCCTCACCCCGAGCAGGCGCAGCCCGTAGGCCACGTTCTCGTAGATCGACTTCGGGAACGGGTTCGGCTTCTGGAACACCATGCCAACGCGCCGGCGCAGTTGCGCGACGTTGATGCTGCGGTCGTAGATGTTCTTGCCGTCGATCGTGATCTGGCCCTCGACGCGGCAGTTGTCCACCAGATCGTTCATGCGGTTGAAGCAGCGCAGCAACGTGGACTTGCCGCAGCCGCTGGGACCGATGAACGCAACCACGTGGCTGCGCGGGATGTCCAGGCTGACGTCGTACAGCGCCTGCTTATCGCCGTAGAACAGGTTGACGTTCTGCACCGAGACGGCGACCTCCAGGTCGGCCAACGGCCTGACGGGGCGTGCCGACGCCGGCACCTCGGTCTCGATGGTCATGCGCGGCGCGGCGGTTTGCGTCATGGCAGTCATCGGATTCCTCGATTCGATCGCATTGTGTACGGGGTGGGCGGCACGCGCATCAGACGTTGTCGAGCCCGCGGAACTTCTCGCGCAGTCGGTTGCGCAGGCGGATCGCGGCGAGGTTGAGCACCATGATCACGACGACCAGCAGCAGCGCCGTGGCGTAGACCAACGGGCGCGCGGCCTCGACGTTCGGGCTCTGGAAGCCGACGTCGTAGATGTGGAAGCCCAGGTGCATGAACTTGCGCTCGAGGTGCAGGAACGGGAAGTTGCCGTCCAGCGGCAGCGTGGGCGCCAGCTTGACCACGCCGACCAGCATCAACGGGGCCACCTCGCCGGCCGCACGCGCCACCGCCAGGATGAGACCGGTCATCATCGCCGGGCTCGCCATCGGCAGCACGGTGCGCCACAGCGTCTCGGCCTTGGTCGCGCCCAGCGCGAGGCTGCCTTCGCGCACCGACCGCGGCACGCGTGCCAGCCCCTCCTCGGTGGCGACGATGACCACCGGCAGCGTCAGGATCGCCAGCGTCAGCGAGGCCCACAGCAGCCCGGGGCTGCCGAAGGTGGGCGCAGGCAACGCCTCGGGGAAGAACAGCTGATCGATGTTGCCGCCGAGGAAGTAGACGAAGAAGCCCAGGCCGAACACGCCGTAGACGATGGACGGCACGCCGGCGAGGTTGTTCACCGACACGCGGATGACCCGGATCAGCGGCCCCTGCCTGGCGTATTCGCGCATGTAGATGGCGGCCATGATGCCCAGCGGCGTGACCATCACCGCCATCAGCAGCACCATCAGCACGGTGCCGAAGATCGCCGGGAAGATGCCACCCTCGGTGTTGGCCTCGCGCGGGTCGTCCCAGACGAACTCGCCGAGCTTCTTCACGTAGTGCCCGATCTTGTCGAACAGGCCCATGTCGTTGGCCCGGTAGACGTCGGCCACCAGCGCCAGCTTGACCTCGACCTCCTGGCCGTCCATCACGCGCCCGACCAGCGTGTCGCGGCCGATCTCCTGACGCAGGACGCCGATCTTCTCCTGCAGCTGACCGAACTGCGCGTTCAGCGCCTCGCGCTGCCGTGCGAAGTCGGCGTTGCGGTCCTCGGTCAACTGGCCCTTGAGCTCCAGCTTTCGCGCCTGCAGCCGCAGCTGCTCGAGCGCGTAGTTGATCCTGCCGATGTCGTTCTTCTCGATGCGGTAGATCTGGTTGAAGAGGTCGTTGGCGCGCTCGACGCGCCGGCTCAGTTCCGGCCAGGCGGCCTCGCCGCTGGCCACGACCTGGCCGTTCTCCTTGACGGCGACCAGGTGGCCGTAGAAGTTGCCCCACTCGCGCCGCTCGATCGTCACGATGTCCTTCGGGTACTTGACCTCGCCCAGCAGCGGCAGCGGGAACCAGCGGAAGTCCGCCCCGGTGACATCGCGGTTGCCCATCTTGACCAGCACCCGCTCGGCGAAGAGCGCTTCGCCGGGGATGTCGAAGCCGGCCTCGCGCAGGCGGCGCACGGCCACTTCCTCGCGTTCGCGCAGCTCGCCGATGAGGCCGATCACGCTGCCGTCGCGCTCCTTGAAGGTGGTCTCGGCCACCGGCTTGGGCCAGAAGTGCCCCAGCCCGCGCAGCGCGGTCAGCGCCATCACGCCGGCCACCGCCAGCACGGCGGCCGCCACGGCGCCCGCGGTCAGCCAGATCCAGGGCGAGCCCGATTTGAACCAATCACGCACGCTCGTGCTCCTCGCAGCTCAGATGGTCTGGTACTTTTCGCGCAGGCGCTGGCGTACCAGCTCGGCGAGCGTGTTGACGAAGAACGTGAAGGCGAACAACACCAGCGCCGACAGGAACAGCAGGCGGTAGTGGGTCTCGCCGACGCCGGCCTCCGGCATCTCGACGCCGATGTTGGCCGACAGGGTGCGGAAACCCGTGAAGATGCTGAAGTCCATCACCGCGGTGTTGCCGGTGGCCATCAGCACGATCATGGTCTCGCCGACGGCGCGCCCCAGGCCGATCATCACGGCCGAGAAGATGCCCGGGCTGGCGGTCAGCAGCACGACGCCCATCAGCGTCTGCCAGGGCGTGGCGCCGAGAGCCAGCGAGCCGGAGGTGAGCGACTTCGGCACCGAGAAGATCGCGTCCTCGGCGATCGAGAAGATGGTCGGCGTGACGGCGAAGCCCATCGCGATGCCGACCACCAGCGAGTTGCGCTGCTCGTACTTGATGCCGAGCTCGTTGCTCAGCCAGTTCGGCATGTCGCCGCCGAAGAAGGCCGCTTCGATCGGGTGGCCGATCTGGAAAGTCAGCCAGACCACGAACACCAGCACCGGCATCAGCAGCGCCGCCTCCCAGCCGGGCGCGACGCGGTCCTTGATCGCGGCGGGCATCAGGTGCCAGACATAGGCCGCCAGGATCATCGACGCCGGCAGCAGCAAGATCGACAGCAGCACGCCGGCGAGGTTGTTCTCCACCAGCGGCGCCAGCCACAGGCCGGCCAGGAACCCCAGCACCACCGTGGGCAGCGCCTCCATCACCTCGATCGTCGGCTTGACGACGGTGCGCATGCGCGACGACATGAAGTAGGCGGTGAAGATCGCGCCCAGGATCGCCAGCGGCACCGAAATCGCCATCGCGTAGGCCGCGGCCTTGATCGTGCCGTAGGTCAGCGGCGCGAGGCTGAACTTGGGTTCGAAGTCGGCGTTCGCCGCCGACGACTGCCAGACGTAGTCGGGCTCCTCGTAGCTCTCGTACCAGACCTTCTGCCACAGCGCCGAGAAGGAGACCTCGGGGTAGTGGTTCTCCACCGCCGCCGAGTAGACGCGCCCGGCCTGGTCCTGCGCGAGATAGCCGTTGCCGCGCGGAGGCACGCCCAGCGCCACCAGCGGCTGGTCGCTGAGCCTCTCGCGGAACAGCAGGCGCTGCGAGGTCGCGAAGTAGCTCCCGAGATGGCCCTGGGCGTCACCGACGATGAAGCCCTTGCGGAAAAACTCCGGCGCCAGCGCGGTCACCGCGGCGGGCATGGGATCGAAGCCACGGATGCGCTTCAACGCGAAGGTCGTGCCCTCGACGCGCACCGGGAACCACTGCGCCAGTTCGCCCCGGTCGGTGCCGACGATCAGCGAGAAGCCACCGCTGAGCATCGCCAGCGCGGTCACGCGCTGGCCGGCCGGCGCGATCTCCACGGTCTCGAGCAGCCGCGGCGCCGTCTTGTTCGAGATGTCGTAGCGCGCCAGGCTGCGGTCGCCGTGAAGCACATAGAGCTCGCGCTGCTTCGACTCGATGTAGAGCTGACGCACGCCCGCCGGCACCGGCGAGATCTCGCTCTGCTGGACCTCGCTCTTGGCCTCGCCCGTGATCGGATTCGTCGTGACGTTCACCGCCGACACCAGCAGGCGTCCGTCCACCGTCAGCGCGGCGATCGTCGACCCGTCGTCGGACTGCTGGACACCGAGCAGCCGGATCGGCTGTCCGCGTGGATCGACCACGAGCGGCTGCTCGCCGAGCGGGTAGCTGAGCTCCGGCGTGATCAGGCGCCGGTTGTTCGGATAGCTGACGGCGAAGCCCTGCTTGGCCAGTATCACGCGACCGTCCGAGAGACCGAAGCCCTGGCTGTAGCTGCGCCGCTCGCCGACCGCGGCGCTGGTCACCTCGACGCCGGCGGGTACCGGCAGCAGCGTCTCCGACAGCACCTCGCCGCTGTCGAAGCGGAAGAAGGTGACCGATCCCTGGGTGCCGACGCGGGAGCCGATCTCCCGCTGCTCCTCGCCGGTGTAGGCCAGCGTCGCCTGTCCGCCGCCGGGCACGGCGTACTGGCTGCGCTTGTCGACCGACGGCGCCATGAACAGCGGCACGACCACGCTGGCGAGGTAGAAGAAGATCGCCGAGACCGCGACGATGACGCTGATGCCGCCCACCGTCATGGTGTGCTTGAAGAAGCTGTCGGTCAGGAGCCGACGGCCCATCGCGGCATTGACGCTGAGGGCGGTGGAGGTCTGACTGGCGGAGTTCATCGGAGATGGCCCGATCTGACGTGAAGCGAGGGTGGCGACGCGACGTCGCCACCCTCCGGTGCGGCGGCCGCGACGCGTCTACTTCCGCGCGACGCGCAGCGCCTCGAAGCGCTCGGCGCGGTCGGCCGGCTTGCCCTTGGCGTAGCTGTCCTTGTTCATCACGTAGACCAGCGTCTCGCCCTTGGGCCCGGCGCCGATCTCGGTGTAGCTGTAGGGCACTTCGCCGAAGGCCGTGAAGTCGGTCATGTCCTTGAGGTTGCCGAACAGATAGAAGCGGCCCCCCTTGAAGACCTCGCCGTAGAACTTGTCGCCGGGCGGCAGGCTGCCGCCCAGGATCTGCTCACCGCGGCTCGGCTTGTTGGCCTTGACGTCATCGCCGGTGATGCCGAAGACCAGCGTCTTGCCGCCCGGACCGGCGCCGACCTGCGTGCGGGTCAGCGCCACTTCGCCATGGGCCAGGAAGTCGAAGTAGTTCTTCGTGTCGCCGAACGCGTGCACGCGGCCGCTGTCGGGCAGCACGACGAACAACTCGACCGGCGCGGCGGCCGGCGCCGCAGACGCTGCAGCAGCGGGGGCCGGCGCGGGCGCCGGGGCGGGAGCTGGCGCGGTGGCGCAGCCGGCGGCCAGGGCCGCGGCCGCGAGCAGCGCACCGTAGCGCACGGTGGGATTCATGGGCATCGTCTCCTGAGTGCCGCGCGGATCAGTTCAGCGCCGCGAGGAAGCGCTGAGCCAGCGCGTTGGGCACCGGAACGAAGCCGTCCTTGATCGTCACTTCCTGGCCCTGCTTGGACAGCACCATCTTGAAGAACTCGCGCTCCAGCGGGGCGAGCGGCTGGTTCGGCTTCTTGTTGACGTAGACGTACAGCACGCGAGCCAGCGGGTAGGTGCCGTCGATCGCGTGCGTGGCATCCGGCTCGACGAAGGGCTCGCCCTTCTTCTTGGACAGCGGCAGCGCGCGCACGCCCGAGGTCTTGTAGCCGATGCCCGAGTAGCCCAGCGCGTTCAGCTGCGTGGCCACGCTCTGCACCACCGAGGCCGAACCCGGCTGTTCGGCGACGTTGCGCTTGAAGTCACCCTTGCACAGCGCCACTTCCTTGTAGAAGCCGTAGGTGCCGGACACCGAGTTGCGGCCGTACATCGCGATGTCGCGGTTGGCCCACTCGCCGGTCAGGCCCAGCTGGCCCCACTTGGTGATGTCGGCGGCGCCGCCGCACTTGCGCCCGACCGACATCGCGGCGTCGACTTCCTCGAGGCTCAAGCCCTTGATCGGGTTGTCCTTGTTGACATAGACGGCCAGCGCGTCGATCGCGACGCCGACGGCGGTGGGCTTGTAGCCGTGCTTCTTCTCGAAGGCCTCGACCTCGCGCGCGGTCATCAGCCGGCTCATCGGCCCGAAGTTCGACGCCCCTTCGGTCAGCGCCGGCGGCGCCGTCGACGACCCGGCGCCCTGGATCTGGATGTTGACGTTCGGGTACAGGCGCTTGAACTCCTCGGCCCACAGCGTCATCAGGTTGTTCAGCGTGTCCGACCCGACGCTGGTGAAGTTGCCCGACACGCCCGCGGCCTTCTGATACGTCGGCAACGCGGCGTCGACCGTGACTGGCTGAGCGTGCGCCGCCGTCGTGATCAGGCCGAAGCCGACCAGGCCGAGCGCGGAAATGAGCTTGTTGAGGGTCATGCGTCCACTCCGTTGGAAAGAAGAATGCGGAAGGCTCGAAACGACGAGTCAGGCGCATGCTAGGGACGCTCGATGACCGGATTGTGACAACTCCGGCGGCGCACCGTCACGGAACCTCGCCGCGACGGCGCGACCCGCGGACCCCGGCAGCGGTGTTCGACCGTCGATGACACGGTCGTGACGGAACGGTGAAGACCCGCCTCCCGGCGCGAGACGCTGCCGGGCGACGCGCGCGCAACCGCACCGGCGGTGGCCGGCGGAAGGCAGTCGGTCAGGGCGACGCATGCCGTTGCCGCCCGAACGCGCCCCTCATGGGCAGGCCGGGCGGGCGGCGCGGCGCAGGTGGGCGCGCCGTCGGCGCTCAGGCGGCCGCGGGAAGCGTCGCAGTGGCAGTCGCCGAGAGGCGCGCCGCGTCGGCCAGGCGCTGCGCACAGCGCTGCGCCAGCGCGGCGTCGCGCGCCTCGACCATCACGCGCAGCACCGGCTCGGTGCCCGACGCGCGGATCAGGACGCGCCCGCTGTCGCCCAGCTCGTGCTGCACCGCCTGCTGCTCGGCGGCCAGCCGCGGATTGCGCCGCCAGTCGGTGCCGTCGGCCAGCCGCACGTTGATCAGCGTCTGCGGGAACAGCGCGACCCCGGCGAGCAGTTCGGCCAGGGTGTGCGTGCCGTTGCGCCGCACCGCCTGCATCACCTGCAGCGCGCTGACGATGCCGTCGCCGGTGGTGTGGCGATCGAGCGCGATCAGGTGCCCCGAACCCTCGCCGCCGAGCTGCCATCCGCGCGCGACCAGTTCCTCGAGCACGTACCGGTCGCCGACCTTCGCCCGCACCAGCGGCACGCCGCGCTCGCGCAGCGCCATCTCGACGCCGAGGTTGGTCATCAGCGTGCCCACGACGCCGGGCACCGCCTGTCCCTTGGCCAGCCGGTCCATCGCGATCACGTAGAGCAATTCGTCGCCGTCGTACAGGCGCCCGTGCGCGTCGACGATCTGCAGCCGGTCGGCATCGCCGTCGAGCGCGATGCCATAGTCGGCGCCGTGCCGGGCCACGGCGGCCACGAGCGCCTGCGGCGAGGTCGCACCGACCCCGTCGTTGATGTTCATGCCGTCGGGACTGCAGCCGATCGTCTCGACGCTGGCGCCGAGCTCGTGGAACACGTCGGGTGCGACGTGGTACGCCGCGCCGTGCGCCGCATCGACGACGACCTTCATGCCGCGCAGCGACAGGCTGTGCGGCACCGTGCTCTTGCAGAACTCGATGTAGCGCCCGCGCGCGTCGTCCAGGCGCCGCGCCCGGCCGAGCCCGGCCGAGTCGACCCACTGCGGCGGCTCGGCCAGCGCCTCCTCCACCGCGCGCTCCCACTCGTCGGGCAGCTTCTCGCCCCGGGCCGAGAAGAACTTGACGCCGTTGTCGGGGTAGGCGTTGTGGCTGGCGCTGATGACCACGCCCAGGTCCAGCCGCAACGCGCGCGTGAGGTAGGCCACGCCCGGCGTCGGCAGCGGGCCCGACAGCAGCACGTCGACGCCGGCGGCGGCCAAGCCGGCCTCGAGCGCCGACTCGATCATGTAGCCGGAGATGCGCGTGTCCTTGCCGATCAGCACCGTCGGCCGTTGGGCGCCGCGTCGCAGCACGCGGCCCACGGCATGGCCGAGCGAGAGCATGAAGTCGGGCGTGATCGGCGCGCGGCCGACCGTGCCGCGGATGCCGTCGGTGCCGAAGTAGGTTCTGCTCATCGTTGCGCTGCTCCGAGTTGCGCGCGCCGGCCACTGCGATGCCGCAGCCAGCCCCCGCCGGCCGCCGAGACCGGTTTCAGGCGGCGATTGTGCCCGCCGACGACGCGCCTGCGCCATCGAGCGCCGCCACCGAGAGCCAGACCTTCAACGCATCGACGGTCGGCGCGACATCGTGCACACGCACGACCGACGCGCCGCGCTCGACGGCCAGCAGCGCCGCGGCGACGCTCGCGGCGACGCGCTGCCCCGGGTCGCGGCCGGTCAGCACGCCGAGCGTCGACTTGCGCGACCAGCCCACCAGCAGCGGCAGCCCGGCGGCCAGCAGCTCGCGCTGGCGCGCCAGCAGCGCCAGGTTGTGTTCGGCGGACTTCGCGAAACCGATGCCGGGATCGAGCACGATGCGCTCGCGCCCGATGCCGGCGGCGACGACGGCGCGCGCGCGGGCACCGAGGAATTCCGCGACCTCGGCGACCACGTCCACGTAGTGCGCCTGCTGCTGCATCGATCCCGGTTCGCCTCGCATGTGCATCAGGCACACGCCGGCGCGAGGGTGCATCGCGACCGCGTCGACGGCGCCGGGGCGTTGCAGCGCGCGCACGTCGTTGACGATGTCGGCGCCGGCGTCGAGCACCGCGCGCATCACTTCGGGTCGGCTGGTGTCGACCGACACCGGCACGCCCAGCGTCACCGCATGGCGCACCACCGGCAGCACGCGCGCCAGTTCCTCGGTGGCGGTGGGCGATGCGGCGCCCGGGCGCGTCGACTCGCCGCCGATGTCCAGCAGGTCGGCGCCGTCGCGCAGCAGGCGTTCGCAGTGCGCGCAGGCATCGGCCGGGTCGGCGAAGAGGCCACCGTCGGAGAACGAGTCGGGCGTCGTGTTGACGATGCCCATCACGCGCGGACGCGACAGGTCGACGTCGAATCGTGCGGTGCGCCAGACGGGGGGTGTCATCGCTTCGGAGGGTCCGCGACGAAGAAACGGGGCCTCAGCCCCGTCGTCGTGGTGCGCCCGACGCCGCTCAGGCCGTGGCCGGTGCGCCGTCGGTGTTCACCGGCGGCGCGCCGCCGCTGCCGCTGCGCGGCGTCGACGGCGTCCAGTCCTTCGGCGGCCGCGGTGGCTTGCCGCCCATGATGTCCTCGATCTGCTCGCCGTCGATCGTCTCCCACTCGAGCAGCGCCTGAGCCATCGCGTGCATCTTGTCCTGGTTGTCCTCGATGAGCTTGCGCGCCGCGGCGTACTGCTCGTCGATGATCCGGCGCACCTCCCGATCGACCTTCTGCATCGTCGCCTCGGACATGTTCACCTGCTTGGTGATGCTTCGGCCGAGGAACACCTCGCCTTCGTTCTCGGCGTAGACCATGGGCCCCAGCTCGTCGCTCATCCCGTAGCGCATCACCATGTCACGCGCGAGCTGCGTCGCGCGCTCGAAGTCGTTGCTCGCGCCGGTGGTCATCTGGTTCATGAACACCTCCTCGGCGATGCGCCCGCCGAACAGCACCGAGATCGTCGACAGGATGCGCTCCTTGTCCATGCTGTAGCGGTCGCCCTCGGGCAGCTGCATCGTCACGCCCAGCGCGCGCCCGCGCGGGATGATCGTGACCTTGTGCACCGGGTCGGTCTT
>NZ_DAOKZA010000016.1:0-74659 GCF_035325925.1 Azohydromonas sp.
CGCGGTCGAGGTGATCGAGCGCGCGTCGTTCGCGCTGCTCGACTACGTCGCGCGCAAGCTGGCCGGCAAGCCGGTGGCGGCGCTGGCGCTGTTCCCGCAGTACCGCGCGGTGCAGGCGCTGGCCGGCGCCGACCGCGTGCACCCGGCCGACCTGTGGGACACCGCGGTGGCGCCGGCCGAGCTGCCCGGTGACGCCGAACTGGCGCCGCGCGACGCCGATGAGGCGTTCCGCGCCGACCTCGAGTCACAGATGCTGTCGCTGCTGCGCCACCCGCGCGGCCCGGCGGCGGGGCAGATGAGCGCGCTGTTCGCCGCGCTGGGCAACGGGGTCGCGGCGCGCGGCGGCGACGCTGCGCTGTGGCGGCTCGCCGCCGCGTTCTTCGAGGGCCAGGCGCACGGCCTGCTGCCGGCCGACGTGTACGTCAAGCGCATGGCCGCGCGGCTGCTCGCGCAGCTGCGGCTGGGCGCGCGCGCCCCGGCCGCCGACGCCGCCGCCGGCGCCGAGCGCCTGCGCCACGACCTGCTCTTCTTCTGCGCGCAGGCCGGTCCGGCGGGCGACACCCCGGCGACGCCGCGGCTGGCCGCGGCGCGCCGCGCGTTCGGGCTGTGGGGTCACGCGACCACCGACTACGAGGCCGCCTCGCTCGGGCGTTACGACCCGGCGTGGCTCGCCCAGGCGCGCAAGCGCGTGACCGCGGCGAAGGACGCGTGGTCGGCGGTGGCCGCCGGCGAGATGCACCGCGCGGCCAGCCTGTCCGAGTCGTTCGCGCTGGTGGCCGACTCGCTGCGCCGCATGTTCCCGCAGGGCGAGGTGCTGGGCGAGGCGCTGCAGCGCGCGGCGGTCGACACGCAGCAGCGCGGCACCGCGCCGTCGCCCGCGCTGGCGATGGAGGTCGCCACCGGCATGCTGTGGGTCGAGGCCGTGTTCGACGACGCCGAGTTCGACCATCCGGAGCAGGCGACGCGGGTGCGCCGGCTGGCGCAGCGCATCGCCGCGGTGCACGCCGGCCAGCCGGTCGGCGCGCTCGACGGCTGGATGGAGGAGCTGTACCGGCGCGTGTCCGACCGCCAGACGATCGGCAGCGTCGTGCACGAGCTGCGCGCCGCGCTGGCCGAGGCCGAGAAGGCGATCGACCCGTACTTCCGCGACCCGGGGCAGCGCGACAGCCTGGTGCCGGTGCCGGCACAGCTGCAGACCATGCGCGGCGTGCTGTCGGTGCTCGGCCTCGACCAGGCCTCGCACGCGGTGCTGCGCATGCGCGACGACGTCGATGCGCTGCTCGCCGCGGCCCACGACGGCGATCGCGAGGTGCGCATCGACCGGCTCGCGGCCAACCTCGGCGCGCTCGGCTTCCTCGTCGACATGCTCGGCGTGCAGCCGGCGCTGGCGAAGGCGCTGTTCGCCTTCGACGCCGACGCCGGGCTGCTGCGCTCGCGCGTCGGCGCCGCGGTCGCCGCGCCGGCCGAGGCGCCGGCCGAGCCGGCCGGCGACCTGCTCGAGCGGGCGCGGACGTTGGCCTGCGCCGCGCGCGACCCGCTGTGCCGCGACGACGAACTGCGGCGCCGGCTCGAAGCGTTGTCGCAGCAGGCTCTGGTGGCCGACCAGGGCGCGCTGGCCGACGCCGCCAGCCGCGCGCGCGTGGCGCTGGCACGCGCCGACGACGACGACGCGCGCCGGCAGGCACGCGAGCAGCTCGCGCGTTCGATCGACGACCTCGTCGCGGCGGCCAGCGCGCCGCCGGTCGAGTCGCTGCCGTCGGCGCCGGTGCCGCCGCCGGCCGTCGCCGGTCCGGGCCAGACCGGCCTCGAGGACGACGCCGAGGTGCGTGCGATCTTCATCGACGAGGCGCGCGAGGTGGTGGCCCATGCGCGCGATGCGCTGGTCGCGCTGGCCGACGCGCCCGACGACCTGGCCGGCATGACCGCGGTGCGGCGCGCGTTCCACACGCTCAAGGGCAGCTCGCGCATGGTCGGGCTGGCCGAGTTCGGCGAGGCCGCCTGGGCTTGCGAGCAGCTGTACAACACGCGGCTGGCCGACGCGCCGCGCGCCGACGACGACCTGCTGGGCTTCAGCACCGAGGCGCTCGACCACCTGCAGGGTTGGGTCGACGCGGTGGCCGATGGCCACGACGCCGGCCACCGGCCGGCGGCGGTGCAGGCCGCCGCCGATGCGCTGCGCCTGCACGGCCGCCGCGAACCGCTGGCGCCTGCGGTCGCCGAGGTGGCGCTGCAGGCGGCCGTGCCCGGCCTGCCCGACGCCGAAGCGCTCGAACTGCCGCCACCGGCGCAGGTGCCGCAGGCGCAGCCCGTCGAGGCGGCGGCCCACATGCCGCCGGCCGAGGTGATGCTGGACGTGCCGCCGGAGTGGGGCACGTTGTCGCTCGACCTCGGGTTGGACCTCGGGCCGGGCCTCGGCGAGTCGCTCGAAGCCGCGCCGCTGCCCGACCTCGCCGCGGCGCCGGTCGCGGGCGCGACGCCCGACGCGCCGGCCTCGGCCGTCGCCGAACCCGCGCCGGCATTCGACGCCGGCCTCGCGACACCGGCCGGCGGCGCCGCCGCGCCCGCACTCGAGCTCGACCTGGGTGCGTTCGACGCGGCGGGTGCGCCAACGCCGGCGGCCGACGTCGTCGACCTGCCCGACGCCGAAGCGCAGGCACCGGTCGACGCCGAGCCGACGGCCGCGGCCTTCGCGCCGATGCCCGCCGACGGCGGGCCGCTGCCCGGGGAGCCCGCCGTGCCCGCGGCCGTGTCGGCCGATGCGGGGGCCATCGAGTTGCCGGCAGCCGACGCCGAGCAGTTCAAGACGGTCGGGCCGCTGCGCATCAGCATCCCGCTGTTCAACATCTACCTGAACGAGGCCGACGAGCTGTCGCGCCGGCTGGTCACCGAGATCGCCGAGTGGACGCACGAGCTGCACCGGCCGATCGGCGAGCCGGCGATCGCGCTGGCGCACTCGCTGGCCGGCAGTTCGGCCACCGTGGGGTATCACGACCTGTCGAACCTCGCGCGCGCGCTCGAGCACGCGCTGATGCGCTCGCAGGCGATCGGCCGCGGCGACGTCGACGAATCCGCGCTGTTCGGCGAGGTGGCCGAGGAGATCCGCCGCCTGCTGCACCAGTTTGCCGCCGGCTTCCTGCCCGCGGTGCCGCCGGTGCTGTTCGAGCGGCTGGCTGCGCACGAGGTCGACGCCGACGCGCGCCGGCGCGCGGTCGCGACACGCGCCGACGCGGTCGCGGCGGCCGGGCAAACCGGCGCGGACGAGGCGGACGAGGGGGTTGACCCGGCCACGTTGTCGGGCGCGATCGAGGCCTTCGCGCTCGACGTGGTCGAGGACGACGCCGGTGGCTTCGTCGAGGCGATCGACGGCGCCGGCGTCGACGCGGCGTTCGCCACGGTCGCGGCCAGCCAGACGCCGGCGGCCGACGCCGGCGACGCGGGCGCGATCGAGGTGGCGCTCACCGAGACCCTGCCGGAGGACAGCGCGGCCGCCGAGGCGGCACCGGTGCTGCTGGGCGCTTCGCCGCTGGCGCTCGACAGCGAGGACGACATCGACGTCGAGGATGCCGTCGACGCCGAACTCTTCCCGATCTTCGAGGAGGAGGCGCAGGAACTGCTGCCGCAGCTGGCGTCGCGGCTGCGCGAGTGGGTGCGCCGCCCGGCCGACGCCGGCGCCGCGGCTGCGTGCATGCGCACGCTGCACACGCTCAAGGGCGGCGCGCGGCTGGCCGGCGCGATGCGCCTGGGCGAGCTCGCGCACCGGCTCGAGACCGCCATCGAGCACCTGCTGGCGCGCGGCGACGTGCACGTCGCCGACGTCGAGGCGCTGCAGTCGCGCGGCGACACGCTGGGCACGGTGTTCGAGGCGCTGCGTGGCGGCACGACGCCGGCCGAGCCGATCGCCCCGGCCGCGCCGCTGCGTGCGGAGCCGATCGCCGTCGATGCGCAGGCGCCGGCCGTGGCGCCGACGCCGGCGGCGCCGTCGGCGATCGACTGGAGCCACTTCCTGCATGCGTCGGTGCCGGTCGGCGCCGCGCCGTCGGAGGCCAGCGCCGCGGTCGCCGGCGCGGTGCGGGTGCGCGTGCCGCTGCTCGACCGCCTGGTCAACCACGCCGGCGAGGTCAGCATCACGCGCTCGCGCATCGAGGCCGACGTCGGGCAGCTCAAGACCTCGCTGGTCGACCTGACCGACAACCTCGAGCGGCTGCGCCGGCAGCTGCGCGACCTCGAGCTGCAGGCCGAAACGCAGATCGCCTCGCGCATGGAGCAGGCGAAGGCCGCGGCGCAGGACTTCGACCCGCTCGAGTTCGACCGCTTCACGCGTTTCCAGGAACTCACGCGCATGATGGCCGAGTCGGTCAACGACGTCGCCACCGTGCAGCGCAGCCTGCAGCGTGCGCTGCAGTCGGCCGAGGACGACCTGGCCGCGCAGGCGCGGCTGACGCGCGACCTGCAGGACGACCTGCTGCGCACGCGCATGGTCGAGTTCGAGAGCCTGGCCGAGCGGCTGTACCGGGTGGTGCGCCAAGCGGCCAAGGAAACCGGCAAGCAGGTGCGGCTGGACATCGTCGGCGGCTCGATCGAGGTCGACCGCGGCGTGCTCGACCGCATGACGCCGGCCTTCGAGCACCTGCTGCGCAACTGCGTCACGCACGGCGTCGAGTCGCCCGAGCGGCGCGCCGCCGCCGGCAAGGACACCGCCGGGCAGATCACCGTCACGCTGACGCACGAGGGCAACGAGGTCGGCATCGAGTTCCGCGACGACGGCGGCGGCCTCGACCTGGCGCGCATCCGCGCGCGCGGCGAGGCGCTGGGGTTGATCGCGCCCGGCGCGCCGGCCGCCGACGACGCGATCGCGCAGCTGATCTTCACGCCGGGCTTCTCGACCGCCGAGCAGGTCACCGAGCTGGCCGGGCGCGGCGTCGGCATGGACGTGGTGCGCTCCGACGTCGTGGCGATGGGTGGGCGCATCGAGACGGCCACCGCCGCCGGTCAGGGCACGCGCTTCAAGCTGGTGCTGCCGCTGACCACCGCGGTGACGCAGGTCGTGATGCTGCGCTGCGCCGACACGCGCGTGGCGGTGCCTTCGACGTTGGTCGACGCGGTGCGCCGCGTGCCCGCCGAGCTCGTCGAGTCGGCCTGCGTCGACGGCGAGATCGAACTCGGCGGCGAGCGGCTGCCGTTCTACTGGCTCGGCGCGCTGCTGCACACCGGTGCGCGCAGCGCCGCGCGCGGCCGCCACGCGACGCTGGTGGTGGTGCGCAGCGCGCAGCAACGCGTCGTGCTGCACGTCGACGAGGTGCTGGGCAACCAGGAAGCGGTGGTGAAGAACCTGGGGCCCCAGCTGTCGCGACTGCCGGGGCTGGCGGGCATGACGCTGCTGGCGTCGGGTGCGCCGGCGCTGATCTACAACCCGGTGGCGCTGGCCGCGGTGTACGGCGAAGGCGCGCACGCGCGCATGCGGGCCGCCGCGCTGGCGGCGCCCGAGGTTCCCGCCGACGCGGCGCCGGTCGAGCGCGCTCCGCTGGTGCTGGTGGTCGACGACTCGCTGACGGTGCGCCGCGTCACGCAGCGCCTGCTGGTGCGCGAGGGCTACCGCGTGGCGCTGGCCAAGGACGGGCTCGAGGCGCTCGAGCGGCTCGCCGAGGAGAAGCCGGCGGTGGTGCTCAGCGACATCGAGATGCCGCGCATGGACGGCTTCGACCTCGTGCGCAACCTGCGCGGCGACGCGCGCTGGCGCGGCCTGCCGGTGATCATGATCACCTCGCGCATCGCGCAGAAGCACCGCGACGTCGCCGCCGAGCTCGGCGTCGACCACTACCTGGGCAAGCCCTACGCCGAGGAGGACCTGCTGGCGCTGGTCGCGCGCCACGTCGCGGCGCCGGTCGCCGCGTGAACGTGTCGGCCGTCGCGACGCCGGCGCAGGTGCTGGCGTTCTGGTTCGGAGGCGACGACGCGGTGGACAGGCGCTGGTTCAACGGCGGCGCCGCGTTCGACCGCGAGATCGCCGAGCGCTTCGGCGCGACGATCGACGCCGCGCTGCGCGGCGAACTCGCCGGCTGGGCGGCCACGCCCGACGACGCGCTCGCGCTGATCGTCGTGCTCGACCAGTTCACGCGCAACGTCGGGCGCGGCACGCCGCGCGCCTTTGCCGGCGACGTGCGGGCGCTGGCGCTGGCCCTCGAGCTGATCGAACGCGGCGACGACCGCCGGCTGCCGCCGCTGCGGCGCTGGTTCGCGTACCTGCCGCTCGAGCACGCCGAGGACCTGGCGCTGCAGCAGCGCTGCGTGCAGCTGTTCGAGGACCTGCTTGCCGACGCAGGCGCGCACCGCGAGGCGATCGCCGGCGCGCTGGACTACGCGCGCCGCCACCGCGACGTGATCGCGCGCTTCGGCCGCTTCCCGCATCGCAACGAGATCCTCGGCCGGGCGACCGTGGCCGACGAGCACGCCTTCCTGCAGCAGCCCGGGTCGCGGTTCTGAGTGCCGTGGGGCGGCCCGCTCACGGCCGCGACCGCGCCGCCGCGTAGCGCTGCAGCGTGCGCTCGCGCGCCTGCGCGTGGTCGACGATCGGCGCCGGGTAGTCGTGCCCGAGCTCGACGCCGGCGGCGGCGAGGTCGGCGGGGCGCGCCAGCCACGGCGCGTGGATCAGCTTGTCGGGCAGCTTCGCCAGCGCCGGCAGGTAGCGGCGGATGAAGCGCGCGTCGGGGTCGAACCTGCGGCTCTGCGCCACCGGGTTGAAGATGCGGAAGTACGGCTGCGCGTCGCAGCCGGTCGACGCGGCCCACTGCCAGCCGCCGTTGTTCGCGGCGAGGTCGAAGTCGTTGAGCTTCTCGGCGAACCAGGCCTCGCCGCGGCGCCAGTCGATGCCGAGGTCCTTGGTCAGGAAGCTGGCCACCACCATGCGCAGGCGGTTGTGCATGTAGCCGGTCTGGTTGATCTGGTGCATCGCGGCGTCGACCAGCGGGTAGCCGGTGCGGCCATCGCACCACGCGGCGAACTGTTCGTCGGCGTGTCTGCCGTGTTCCCAGCGGATGCGCTCGTACTCGGGGCGGAACGCGTGGCCGACGACATGCGGGTGGTGGTGCAGGATCTGGTGGTAGAAGTCCCGCCACACCAACTCGGCGAGCCAGACCTCGGCGCCGCGCGAGCCGGCCTGCGCGCGCCGCCAGGCCTCGCGCGCCAGCCGCCGCACCGAGACGGTGCCGAAGCGCAGGTGCGTGCTCAGGTAGCTCGGGCCCTTGACGGCGGGGAAGTCGCGCGTCTCGTGGTAGCGGTGGATGCGTTCGGCGAGGAAGTCGTCGAGCAGTTCTGCGGCGCCGGCGGCCCCGCTGGGCAGCTTGAGCCGGTGCAGGTTGCTCGGCTCGAAGCCGAGGTCGGCCAGCGCCGGCACGCCGGCCCAGGCGAGTCCGGCGGCCAGTGACGGCGGCGTCGGCGGGCGCGGCGCCAGCGCCGACGCGTGCTTGGCCACCGGGTAGGCGCGCACGTAGTACGGGTCGAGCCTGGCCAGCCAGGCGTTCCTGTACGGCGTGAACACCGAGAACGGGCTGCCGCCCTGCGTCAGCACCTCGTCGCGTTCGAAGATCACGTGATCCTTGCTCGTGTGCAGCGCGATGCCGATCTCCGACAGCCGCCCGCGCACGCGCGCGTCGCGGTCGACCGCGTACGGGTCGTCGTCGTGGTTCGCGTACACCGCCTGCACGCGCAGCGCGTCGGCCAGCGCGGGCAGCACGTCGGCGGCGCGGCCGTGCGCGACGATCAGCCCGCCGCCGTCGACGCCGTGCGACGCCGCGAGCGCGCGCAGTTCGGCGTCGACGCCGACCAGGCTGTCGCGGATGAACTCGACGCGCCGGTCGACGCGCGGCAGCGCGTCGAGGATCGCGGTGTCGAACACGAACGCGCACCACACGCGACGCGCCGACGTCAGCGCGTGGTACAGCGCCGCGTGGTCGTCGGCGCGCAGGTCACGGCGCAGCCACACCAGCGCGCCGTCGTACGCTCGAACCGGGGGTTTGTCCATGTCGCGGAGTGTGGCGCGCGAATAGAATTTGCGCATGGCCGAACGCCGCATCGACCTGACGAACCAGTTCCTGATCGCCATGCCCGGCATGGCCGACGACACCTTTGCCGGGACGGTCGTCTACATGTGCGAGCACACCGACAAGGGTGCGCTCGGGCTGGTCATCAACAAGCCGATCGACATCAAGCTGAAGAACCTGTTCGAGAAGGTCGAGCTGTCGCTGGACCGCGACGACCTCGCCGACGAGCCGGTGTACTTCGGCGGGCCGGTGCAGACCGAGCGCGGCTTCGTGCTGCACGAGAAGGTGGGCGACGAGGCCAGCCCGTACAACTCGACGCTCGAGATCCCCGGCGGCCTCGAGATGACGACGAGCAAGGACGTGCTCGAGGCCTTGTCGGCCGGCGGCGGCCCGAAGAAGGTGCTGGTGACGCTGGGCTACAGCGGCTGGGGCGCCGGCCAGCTCGAGGACGAGATCGGCCGCAATGGCTGGCTGACGGTGCAGGCCGACCCGCAGATCATCTTCGACACGCCGGTGCAGGAGCGTTACGAGCGCGCGGTGCGCCTGCTCGGCATCGACCCGCGCATGCTGTCGCAGGACGCCGGGCATGCGTGAGGCTCCCCCCCGGAGCGCCTTCGGCGCCTCCCCCCCGTGGGGGGCGAGCCCGGGCACGAAAGGTCCGGTGGGCCTTTCGTGCCCGGCGAGCGGCCGGGCTGCAAGGCCCGGCGCGGCCGGCAAGGCACGCCAGCGGACCGGCGAAGCCGGATCCGCGGCGACCGCTGGAAGGGTCGCGCGCTGCGCCCGGCTCCGTCTTTGCCGGGCGCGATGACGGCGTCCGCCACGTCGGCGACCCGGCCCCGGAGCTTTCTCGCTTTCGATTTCGGCACCCGCCGCGTCGGCGTGGCGGTGGGCAACACGCTGCTCGGGCAGGCACAGTCGCTGACGACGATCGCGGCGGAGGGGCAGGCGCGCTTCGCCGCGATCGCGCGGCTGGTCGACGAGTGGCGGCCCGACGCGCTCGTCGTCGGGGTGCCGCTGTACCCCGACGGCGGCGAGCACGACAATACGCGCCGCGCACGGCGCTTCGCCCGCCAGCTGCACGGGCGCTTCCGGCTGCCGGTGCACGAGGTCGACGAGCGTTACACGACGACCGACGCGATCGCGGCGGGGGCGGCCGACGTCGACTCCGCGTCGGCGGCGCTGATCCTCGACCAGTACCTGCGGGAGCACCCACGATGACGACCCTCGCCCTCGACGCCGAAGCGCTGTATCGCGAGCTCGTGCACGGCGTGCGCCGGCTGCTCAAGCCCGGTGGCGTGCTGGTGGGCGTGTGGTCCGGCGGCGCGTGGCTGGCCGAGCGGCTGCAGGCCGACCTCGGGCTGCCCGGCGTGCCCGGCGTCATCAGCAGCTCGCTGCACCGCGACGACTTCGGCCAGCGCGGCATGGCCGCCGGCGCCGACGCGACCAAGCTGCCGTTCGCCGTCGACGGCGCGCACATCGTGCTCGTCGACGACGTGCTCTACACGGGGCGCACGATCCGCGCGGTGATCAACGAACTTTTCGACTTCGGCCGCCCCGCGGCCGTACAGCTGGCGGTGCTCGTCGACCGCGGCGGGCGCGAGCTGCCGATCGAGGCCGGCGTCGCGGCGGCCAAGGTCGCGTTGCCGGCGTCGCAGAAGCTGGCGCTGGCGCGCGACCCGGCGGGCCTGTTCACCTTCGCCGTCGAAGCCACCACCTGACGGGACCTGCCCCGATGCTGTCGCGCCGCAACCCCCAGCTCAACCGACACGGCGAGCTGATCCACCTGCTGTCGATCGAGGGGCTGCCGCAGGCGGTGCTCGCGCAGATCCTCGACACCGCGGGCACCTTCCTCAGCGTCAACGAGCGCGAGGTCAAGAAGGTGCCGCTGCTGCGCGGCAAGAGTGTGTTCAACCTGTTCTTCGAGAACTCCACGCGCACGCGCACCACGTTCGAGATCGCCGCCAAGCGCCTGTCGGCCGACGTGATCAACCTCGACATCGCGCGCAGCAGCACGGCCAAGGGCGAGAGCCTGCTCGACACGATCGCGAACCTGAGTGCGATGCACGCCGACATGTTCGTCGTGCGCCACGCCGAGAGCGGCGCGCCGTACCTGATCGCCGAGCACTGCGCGCCGCACGTGCACGTCGTCAACGCCGGCGACGGGCGCCACGCGCACCCGACGCAGGGTCTGCTCGACATGTACACGATCCGCCACTTCAAGCGCGACTTCACGAACCTGACGGTCGCGGTGGTCGGCGACATCGTGCACTCGCGCGTGGCGCGCAGCGACATCCACGCGCTCACGACGCTAGGCGTGCCCGAGATCCGCGCCGTCGGCCCGAAGACGCTGGTGCCGGGCGACCTGCGCGCGATGGGCGTGCGCGTGTGCCACGACATGGCCGAGGGCGTGCGCGACGCCGACGTCGTCATCATGCTGCGGCTGCAGAACGAGCGCATGAGCGGCGCGATGCTGCCCAGCGCAGGCGAGTTCTTCAAGCACTACGGCCTCACTGAGGACAAGCTCGCGCTGGCCCGGCCCGACTGCATCGTGATGCACCCCGGGCCGATCAACCGCGGCGTCGAGATCGACTCGGCGGTGGCCGACGGCAGCCACAGCGTGATCCTGCCGCAGGTGACGTTCGGCATCGCGGTGCGCATGGCGGTGATGTCGATCATCGCGGGGAATGAGGCGTGATCCACCCCCGAAGCGCCTTCGGCGCCTCCCCCCCGAGGGGGCGCCGCCGGCGGACCGGCGAAGCCGGATCCGCGGCGGCTGCCGGATTCCGCACCAAGGTGCGCGCTATGTCTTGCGTCGCACGCCGGAGTCGATGACATGAAGATCCTGATCCGCAACGGCCGCGTCGTCGATCCGGCCACGGGCCGCGACGAGACCGCCGACGTCGCGATCGCCGCCGGGCGCATCACGGCGATCGGCGGCGTGCCGAACGACTTCGAGCCGCAGCGCGTCATCGACGCCACCGGCCTCGTCGTCGCGCCGGGGCTGGTCGACCTCGCGGCGCGGCTGCGCGAGCCGGGCCACGAGCACGAGGGCATGCTCGAGAGCGAGCTCGAGGCCGCCGCCGCCGGCGGGGTCACCAGCCTGGTGTGTCCGCCCGACACCGATCCGCCGCTCGACGAGCCGGGACTGGTCGACATGCTCAAGTTCCGTGCGCGCAAGCTCAGCCTGTGCCGGCTGTTCCCGCTCGGCGCGCTGACGCGTGGACTGGCCGGCGAGGCGCTGACCGAGATGGCCGAGCTGACCGAGTCGGGCTGTGTCGGCTTTTCGCAGGCCGACGCGCCGGTGCGCGACACGCAGGTGCTGCTGCGTGCGCTGCAGTACGCGGCCACCTTCGACTACACGGTGTGGCTGCGGCCGCAGGACGCGTGGCTCGGCAAGGGCGTGGCCGCCAGCGGGGCGGTGGCCACCCGCCTGGGCCTGTCGGGCGTGCCGGTGGCCGCCGAGACGATCGCGCTGCACACGATCTTCGAACTGGTGCGCGCCACCGGCTGCCGCGTGCACCTGTGCCGGCTGTCGAGCGCGGCGGGCGTCGCCCTCGTGCGCGCGGCCAAGGCCGAAGGGCTGCCGGTGACGGCCGACGTGAGCATCAACTCGCTGCACCTGACCGACGTCGACATCGGCTTCTTCAACCCGGCGATGCGCCTCGTGCCGCCGCTGCGCCAGCAGGCGGACCGCGACGCGTTGCGCGCCGCGCTGGCCGACGGCACGATCGATGCGCTGGTGTCGGACCACACGCCGGTCGAGGGCGACCTGAAGACGCTGCCGTTCGGCGAAGCCGAGCCGGGGGCCACCGGGCTCGAGCTGCTGCTCGGGCTGGCGCTGAAGTGGGGCGCCGACGCGCGGCTGTCGCTGGCCGACACGCTGGCGCGAGTGACCAGCCACCCGGTGCGCGTGCTCGGCGATGCGCTCGGCTCGCTGGCGTCGAGCGCCGGGCGCCTCGCCGAGGGCGGCGTCGCCGACGTGTGCGTGTTCGACCCCGAGGCGACCTGGGCGGTGTCGCCGCAGGCGCTGGCCAGCCAGGGCAAGCACACGCCGTTCGCGTTCGCGTCGACGGGCACCGCGCTGACCGGCGTCGTCGTGGCGACGCTGGTCGCCGGCACGGTGGCGTTCGAGACCCAGGCGCACGCCGCGCTGGCACGATGAGGCCCCTGCGGCGGCCGCGCGCCGTGGGCGGACGATGACGTCGGGCCGGCGGCTGCGCGCCGTCTGGCGCCTCGGGCGTGCCGTCGTCCACGGGCTGCGCGGGCTGGCCATCGTGCTGCTGCGCTTCCCGTCGCTCGACGCCGCCGCACGCCACGCGCGCATCGCGTGGTGGGCGCGCGGGATGCTGCGCGCGCTGGGCCTGCGGCTCGACGCGCAAGGCACGTTCAGACCGGCGGCGAAGCTGGTCGTCGCGAACCATGTCTCGTGGCTCGACATCATGGCGATCCACGCCGTGTGCCCGCAGGCGCGCTTCGTCTCGAAGGCCGACGTGCGGCACTGGCCGCTGGTCAGCCGCCTGGTCGACGCGGCCGGCACGCTGTACCTCGAGCGCGACAAGCGCCGCGACGCGCTGCGCGTCGTGCACCGGATGGCCGAGGCGCTGGCCGCCGGACAGACCGTGGCCGTGTTCCCCGAGGGCACGACGAGTGACGGCCGCGGTCTGCTGCCGTTCCACGCCAACCTGCTGCAGGCCGCAATCGCGACGTCGACGCCGGTGCAGCCGGTCGCGTTGCGCTACGCCGACGCGACGCAGGCGGTCAGCGCGGCGGCCGAGTTCACCGGCGACACCACGCTGGCGCGCAGCCTGTGGCGGCTGGCGTGCGGTGACGGCCTGACGGTGCGCGTGCGCGTGCTGCCGGCGATGGGCAGCGCGCACGCCGACCGCCGGGCACTGGCCGAAACTGTGCGACAGTCGATCGCCGAGGCTCTTGACGCCCTGCCCGACGCACCGACCCGATGACCGTCGCCACCTTGCGCCTGCGCCGCGTGGGCATCGACACGTTCCGCGAGAACGTGGCCTACCTGCACCGCGACTGCCCGGTGGTGCGCGCCGCCGGGTTCCAGGCGCTGTCGAAGGTGCAGGTGCAGGCCAACGGCCGCAGCATCCTCGCGGTGCTCAACGTCGTCGACGACGCGCGGCTGGTCGAGGTCTGCGAGCTCGGTCTGAGCGAGGAGGCGTTCGCGCGCATCGGCGTGGCCGACGGCCACGAGGCGTCGATCACGCACGCCGAGCCGCCGCGCTCGATCGCCGCGCTGCACCGCAAGATCGACGGCGAGCGACTCGGGCGCGACGACCTGCACGCGATCATCGCCGACATCGCACAGGCGCGGTACTCGAAGGTCGAGCTCGCGGCGTTCGTCGTCGCGACCAACCAGTTCGAACTCGACCGCGACGAGGTGCTGCACCTGACCGAGGCGATGATCGCCGCCGGCCGGCGGCTCGACTGGCACCACGAGGTCGGGGGCGGGCCGGTGGTCGACAAGCACTGCATCGGCGGCATTCCCGGCAACCGCACGTCGATGCTGGTGGTGCCGATCGTCGCCGCGCACGGCATGTTGTGTCCGAAGACCTCGTCGCGCGCGATCACGTCGCCGGCCGGCACCGCCGACACGATGGACGTGCTCGCCGAGGTGGCGCTGCCGTTCGAGCGGCTGGTGGCCATCGTGCGCGAGACGCGCGGCTGCCTGGCCTGGGGCGGCACCGCCGAGCTGAGCCCGGCCGACGACATTCTGATCTCGGTCGAGCGGCCGCTGGCGATCGACTCGCCGGGGCAGATGGTGGCGTCGATCCTCTCGAAGAAGATCGCCGCCGGCTCGACGCACCTGGTGCTCGACATCCCGGTGGGCCCGAGCGCCAAGGTGCGCTCGATGCCCGACGCGCAGCGGCTGAAGAAGCTGTTCGAGTACGTCGCCACGCGGCTCGGCCTGCAGCTCGACGCGGTGATCACCGACGGGCGCCAGCCGATCGGGTGCGGCGTCGGCCCGGTGCTCGAGGTGCGCGACGTGATGCGCGTGCTCGAGAACCACCCCGAAGCGCCGTCGGACCTGCGCCAGAAGGCGCTGCGGCTGGCCGGGCGCGTGATCGAGTTCGACCCCGACGTTCGCGGCGGTGACGGTTTCCGCATCGCGCGCGACATCCTCGACTCGGGGCGCGCGCTGGCGCGCATGAACGCGATCATCGACGCGCAGGGCCGGCGCCCCGGCCCGCTGCCGCCGCCGGCATCGCTGACGCACGAGGTGCGTGCCGAGCTTGACGGCGTGGTCACCGCGATCGACAACCTGCGCATCGCGCGCATCGCGCGGCTGGCCGGCGCACCGCAGGTGGCCGAGGCGGGCATCGACCTGCTGAAGAAGCTCGGCGACCCCGTGGCGCGTGGCGACGTGCTGTACCGCATCCACGCGCGCTTCGAGGCGGACCACACGTTCGCGCGCGGGCTGGCGACGCGCGACGGCGGCTACCGCGTCGGCGAGGCGGCCGACCTGCCGCGCGAGTTCGCCGCCGGCGGGGCGACGCCGTGACCGCGGCACCGACCATGCTGCTGGCCTTCGACGACGAGTCCGTGCTCGCGTCGCGGCTCGGCGCGGCGCTGGGCGTCGAGCCGCGCACGATCGATCGCCACCGCTTCCCCGACGGCGAGACGCGGCTGACGCTGCCGCCGTCGCTGCCGGCGCGTGTCGTCGTGTTGCGCGGGCTGCAGCAGCCCAACGACAAGCTGACCGAGCTGCTGCTTGCCGCGCTCGGCGCGCGCGAGCTGGGCGCGCGGCACCTGACGCTGATCGCGCCGTACCTGGCCTACATGCGCCAGGACATCGCGTTCCGGCCCGGCGAGGTGGTCAGCCAGCGCCACCTCGGTGCGCTGCTCGCGTCGGCCTTCGACGCCGTCGTCACCATCGACCCGCACCTGCACCGCGTCGCGTCGATCGACGAGGTGGTGCCGGGCCGGCGCGCGCTGGCGCTGTCGGCGGCACCGCTGCTCGGCGACTGGATCGCCGCGCAGCTCGGCCAGCCGGTGCTGATCGGGCCCGACGAGGAGGCGGCGCAGTGGGTGCAGGCCGCCGCGCGCGCGCATGGCCTGGCCGCCGGCGTCGGGCGCAAGGTGCGGCGCGGCGACCGCGACGTGGTCGTCGAGTGGCCATCGATCGACGTCGCCGGCCGTGCCGTCGTGCTGCTCGACGACGTCGCGAGCACCGGCCGCACGCTGGGGGTCGCCGCGCGCGAGGCCTTGGCACGCGGCGCGGCCAGCGTCGACGTGGCGGTCACGCACGCGCTGTTCGTCGGCGACGCGCTGGCGTCGCTGCGCGCCGCCGGCGTGCGCCAGGTCTGGAGTACCGACGCGGTGCCGCACGCGAGCAACGTCGTGTCGGTGGCGCCGCTGATCGCGGCGGCGCTGGCCTGCGTGGCCTGAGCGCCGCGGCCGGGCGGTCCCGCCCGGCCGCGCCAGGCGGCGCCCCGACGCCACCGTCAGGGTGCTACGCGGCCCGTGGGGGATGCACCGCAGGCGCTGCGGGGGTGGTTCGGTTCACGCCTTGCCCTGCGCGGCCACCGCGGCGGCGGCCTTCGCCGCTGCCTCGGGGTCGCCGAGGTAGTAGCTCCTGATCGGCTTCAGGTCGGCGTCGAGTTCGTAGACGAGCGGAATGCCGTTGGGGATGTTCAGCGCGACGATCTCGGCGTCGCCGATGCCGTCGAGGTACTTCACCAGCGCGCGCATGCTGTTGCCGTGCGCGGCGATCAGCACGCGCTGGCCCGAGCGGATCGCCGGCGCCAGGCGCTCGTTCCAGCAGGGGATCACGCGCGCGACGGTGTCCTTCAGGCACTCGGTCGGCGGGATCTGCCCCGGCGCGAGCTTTGCGTAGCGCGGGTCGTCGCGCTGGCCGCGCGGGTCGTCGGCGGCCAGCGGCGGCGGCGGCACGTCGTAGCTGCGTCGCCACACCAGCACCTGCTCGTCGCCGTACTGGCGCGCCGTCTCGGCCTTGTTCATCCCCTGCAGGGCGCCGTAGTGGCGTTCGTTCAGGCGCCAGTCGTTGACGATGGGCAGCCAGGTGCGGTCGAGTTCGTCGAGCGCGTGCCACAGCGTCCAGATCGCCCGCTTGAGCACCGAGGTGTAGGCGACGTCGAAGTCGAAGCCCGCCTCGCGCAGCAGCCGCCCCGACTCGCGCGCCTGCGCCACGCCGGTGTCGGTGAGTGGCACGTCGGTCCAGCCGGTGAAGCGGTTGTCGCGGTTCCAGGTGGACTCGCCGTGGCGGATCATCACGAGCTTGTACATGGCGGGTGGGTGCAGCGGCGAAGCAGGCGATTCTAGAATGCGCGCCTTCGTCGAACCGAGGCCCCCGCCCGTGGACTTCCTGCTGCAGAACTGGTTGCTGATCCTCGTCGCCGTCGTGTCCGGCGGCATGTTGCTGTGGCCGATGATCGGCGGCGGCGGCCCCGGCGCGGTCAGCGTCGGCGAGGCAGTGCAGCTGATCAACCGCGAGAAGGCGGTGCTGATCGACGTGTGCGAGCCGGCCGAGTACGCGGCCGGCCACGCCGCCGGCGCGCGCAGCGTGCCGCTGGGCACGCTTGAGTCGAGCAAGGCGCTGCCGTCGAATAAGGCGCTGCCGGTGGTCGTCGTCTGCCAGAGCGGCGCGCGCGCGTCGCGCGCGGCCGGCGCGCTGCGCAAGCTCGGCTACGCCAACGCGCGCGTGCTCTCGGGCGGCATGCGCGCCTGGCGCGAAGCCAACATGCCGGTCGAGAAATCGGCCTGAGCGTGCGCCGATACCGCGCGGGGTTATCGCGTCGCGGCGACAATGCGGCCGTCGCGCCGCGTGTGGCGGCGCTGTCGACCTGACGAGCAACGCGATGAAACCGGTGAAGATGTACTCGACGCAATACTGCCCGTACTGCGACCGCGCCAAGCGCCTGCTGCGCGAGCGCGGCGTCGCGCAGATCGACGAGGTGCGCGTCGACCTGCATCCGCAGGAGCGTGCGCTGATGATCGAGCGCACCGGCCAGCGCACGGTGCCGCAGATCTTCATTGGCGACACGCACGTCGGCGGGTGCGACGACCTGTACGCACTCGACCGGCGCGGTGGCCTGCTGCCGCTGCTGCACGGCACCTGATCCGGTGCGCACCGCGGTGCGAGGGCCGGCGCGCGCGCCGGCCGCGCGGCATGGCTCGGCGATAATCGGCGCCACAGCCCGCAGCCTCGCGGGCTTTGTTCACAGAGAGACACCATGGCCGAGCAAGACGCCCAACCCGTGTTCCAGATCCAGCGCATGTACCTGAAGGACCTGTCGCTGGAGCAGCCCAACTCGCCGCAGATCCTGCTCGAGCAGGCGCAGCCGCAGGTCGACATCAACCTTGGCGTGTCGGCCGAGCCGGTGGCGGAGGGCATCTTCGAGGTCTGCGTCACCGCCACCGTGACGACCAAGGTCAAGGACAAGACGCTGTTCCTGATCGAGGCGAAGCAGGCCGGCATCTTCGAGATCCGCAACCTGCCGCAGGACCAGATGCAGATGATCGTCGGCGTCGCCTGTCCGAGCATGGTCTACCCGTACCTGCGCGCGGTCGTCTCCGACCTGTGCACGCGAGCCGGCTTCCCGCCGGTGCTGCTGGCCGAGGTCAACTTCCAGGCGATGTTCGAGGCGCAGCGCCAGCAGCAGGCCGCCGGTGGCAACGGCGGCAACGGCGGCAGCGGCATCATCACCAGCGCCTGAGCGCGCGGCGCCGAGCGTCCACCGCGTCCCGGCAAGGCCCCGCGATGCGCATCGCGATGCTCGGCGCCGGTGCGTGGGGCACCGCGCTGGCGGTGCACACGGCGCCGCGCCACGACGTGTTGCTGTGGGCGCGCGACGCCCGGCAGGCCGAGGCGATGCGTCGCTTCGGCGTCAACGCCCGCTACCTGCCCGGCGTTTCCCTGCCGGCGACGCTGCGCGTGGGCGCCGACCTCGCCGCGGCGCTGGACCACGGCCGCAGCGGGCTCGTCGTGATCGCGACGCCGATGTCGGCGCTGGCCGAGATGCTGCGCGCCGTGCCCGACGGCGCCGGCGTGCTGTGGCTGTGCAAGGGCTTCGAGGCCGGCAGCGGGCGGCTCGGTCACGAGATCGTGCAGGCGCTGCATCCCGGGCTGCGCGCCGGGGTGCTGTCGGGCCCGAGCTTCGCCGAGGAGGTGGCGCAGGCCCTGCCGACCGCGCTGGTGGCTGCGAGCAGCGACGCGGCGCTGACCGACGAGGCGGTGGCCGCGTTCCACAGCGACACGCTGCGCGTCTACACCTCGGACGATCCGGTGGGCGTCGAGGTCGGTGGGGCGGTGAAGAACGTGATGGCCATCGCCACCGGCGTGTGCGACGGGCTGCAGCTGGGGCAGAACGCACGCGCCGCGCTGATCACGCGCGGGCTGGCCGAGATGACGCGCCTGGGCGTGGCGCTGGGCGCACGCGCAGAGACCTTCATGGGGCTGTCCGGGCTCGGCGACCTGGTGCTCACCGCCACCGGTGATCTGTCGCGCAACCGCCGCGTCGGGCTGCGGCTGGCCGCCGGGCAGGCGCTGGGCGACGTCCTCGCCGCGCTGGGCCATGTCGCCGAAGGCGTGTACAGCGCGCGCACCGTGCTGCAGCGCGCTCGTGCGGTGGGCGTGGCAATGCCGGTCACCGAGGCCGTGGTCGCGCTGCTCGACGGCACGCTGACGCCCGCCCAGGCGGTGACGCGCCTGATGGCGCGTCAGGCGCGAGCCGAGAGCGGCGAGGCTCAGACGCCGCCGGCGTAGCCGAGCCGGCGCCAGGCCTCGAACACCGCGACCGCCGCGGCGTTGCTCAGGTTCAGGCTGCGCTGGCCGGCGCGCATCGGCAGCCGCAGGCGCTGCGGCTCGGCAAACGTCTCGAGCAGCGCGTCGGGCAGTCCGGCGTCCTCGCGGCCGAACACCAGCCAGTCGCCGGCGCGCCAGTCGACGCTGTCGAAGCGGCGCGTGGCGCGCGTGGTGAACGCGAAGCATCGCGCGGGCGGCGGGCGGTGCGCCTGCCACAGCGCGCTCCACGAGGCGTGGCGCTGCACGTCGGCCCACTCGTGATAGTCGAGCCCCGCGCGTCTGAGCAGCCGGTCCTGCATCGAGAACCCCAGCGGCTCGACCAGGTGCAGCGTGCAGCCGGTGTTCGCCGCCAGGCGGATCACGTTGCCGGTGTTCGGCGGGATCTGCGGCTGCACGAGCACGAGGTGGAACATTCGGGCATTGTCGGTGCCGTCGGGGGCGCAGGCGCTCGGGCGACGTGGCGGTGCCAGTTCGCCGGGCCCTGCTCGGGGGCGCGCTGGACCGGATCCGCCGCAGGGAGGCTCAGGCGTCGGCGGGCCGCGGCGTGCGCGCCAGCACCCACAGCAGCACCTCGGCGGCGCCGGCGGCGAGCAGCGCGCGCGTCGCTTCGGTGGCGGTGGCGCCGGTGGTCATCACGTCGTCGACGAGCGCGACGCGGCGCCCGCGCAGCGGCGTTGCGTCGGCCGGTGCGACGCCGAAGGCCCCGCGCACCGCGGCGGGGCGCCGCGTCCGCGGCAGGTCGGCGACGTGTGGCGTGTCGACCCAGCGTTGCAGCAGGTCGGCCCGCGCCGGGCGCCGCAGTCGCCGCGCGACGCGCCGCGCGAGCTCCCAGGCCTGGTTGTAGCCGCGCTCGGCGAGGCGCTGCCCGGCCAGGGGCACCGGCACCACCAGGTCGACGTTCGCCGCGTCGTCGTCGCGCAAGATCGCGGCAGCCAGCAGGTCGGCCAGCGCACCGACGCGGTCGATGCCCTGCGCGAACTTGAACGATGCGACGACGTCGGCCCACGGGTACGCGTAGTCGACCGCGGCGACGGCCGCCGTGAACGGTGGTGCCTCGCGCAGGCAGTCGCCGCACCGGGTGGTGCCCGCGGGCACCGCGATGGCGCAGGTGCGGCAGCGCGGTCGCGACGCCGCGAAGCGCTCGACGCACGGCGCGCACACCCGCGACTGTGCCCACTGCCGGCACACCGCGCAGCGCGTGGGCAGGCGCAACACCGACACAGGCCGGAGGGCGAGCATCGGGTCAATATACTGAGCCGTCCCGCCGATGAGCAAGGTTCTCGCCTCGAACGTCTCGCGTCGCGACATCGACGAGGTCGCGCTGGCGCGCACGCTCGCGCGCATGGCGACGGCGCCGCCGCCGTGGCTGCACGGCGAGGTCGCGCGACGCATGGCCGAGCGGTTGCCGGTGATCCTGCGCAGCCCGGCGTCGGTACTGCTGTGGTGGGGTCACCTCGGCGCCAGCGACGAGGTGCTGGCGCATGCGTACCCACAGGCGCGGCGCGTCGCGGTCGAGCCCGCCGCGGCGCCTTCGCCGCCTTCGCGCCGCGGCGGGCCGTGGTGGTCGCCGCGACGCTGGCGCGTCGGCGCGCCGGCGCCGATCGCCGAAGCCGACGTGCCACCGGGTGGCGCGCAACTGCTGTGGTCGAACATGATGCTGCATGGCGTGGCCGATCCGCCGGCGCTGTTCGCGCGCTGGCGCCGCGCGCTGGCCGACGACGGGTTCCTGATGTTCTCGACGCTCGGTCCGGGCACGCTGGCCGAACTGCGCGCGCTGTACCGCGAGGCCGGATGGCCGGTCCCGGCCGCCGAACTGGTCGACATGCACGATCTCGGCGACATGCTCGTCGAGGCCGGCTTCGCCGATCCGGTGATGGACCAGGAGCGGCTGCAACTCACCTGGCCCGATGCCGACGCGGCGCTGGCCGAGTTGCGCACGCTCGGCGCCAACGTCGACCGCGGACGCGCCGCCGGCCTGCGCACGCCGCGCTGGCGGCACCGGCTGCGCGACGCGCTGCATGCGCGCCGCGACGAACAGGGTCGCGTGGTGCTGGGCTTCGAGGTCGTCTACGGCCACGCGTTCAACGCGCCGCCGCGAGCGAAGGTGACCGCGCGCACCGCACTGCCACTCGACGACTTCCGCGCCATGACGCGCCGCCGCCCCGCATCACCGGGCAGGGTATGACTGTGAGCTAGAATTTGTTCGATTGGGTTGTTCGGCATCAATAGAACGCGATCGAGGCGGCGCCCGGTCGGTCAGCAGGATCACCTCCGGGCCAAGCGCCGCGTCATGAGCGTCATCGTTGCATCGAACCCTTGGGCGCCGGCGCCGGCGACCTCGCTGCCGTGGCGCTTCGCCCCGCGGCTTGCCGGGGACGGGCAACGGCTGGAGTGGGTGTTGCGGCGCAACTGTTCGTTGACGCCGCGGCAGTTGTTGGGGGTGTACCTGTCGCTGTGCGCGGCGTCGCTGCTGATCGCGGTGCCGTTCTGGTGGCATGGTGCAGGGGTCGTGCTGGTGTTTGCAGGCATCGAGTGGCTGGTGGTCGGGCTGGCGCTGTGGGTTTGCGCGCGCCACGCCGCGGACAGCGAGTCGATCTCGCTCGTCGGTGACCGCGTCGTCGTCGAGCATCGCTGCGGCGCCCGCGTCGAGCGCGCGGAGTTCCGCGCGGCGTGGCTG
Organism: Azohydromonas sp.; assembly: GCF_035325925.1. Taxonomy (NCBI): domain Bacteria; kingdom Pseudomonadati; phylum Pseudomonadota; class Betaproteobacteria; order Burkholderiales; family Sphaerotilaceae; genus Azohydromonas; species Azohydromonas sp. Next base: position 21,497 of record NZ_DAOKZA010000016.1, read on the forward strand.
CGCGTCGAACCGGCGGGCGGTCAGGGCTCGCTGGTCGAGCTCTCCGGCGAGGGCCGGCGCGTGCGCGTCGGTCGCTACCTGCGAGCGGACCTGCGCGCCGCGCTGGCGCAGGAACTGCGGCGCGCTGCACTGGCCGGCCGGGAGCGCGGCGGGGTCGCGCGACCTGAATTCGGGAACGGGAACCTTGGGTAATTGACGACGATGAAGACGACGACGCATCACGCCAGCCGCATCGGCGGCTGGACGGCCGCGGTGGCGGCGCTGGCCACCGCGCCGGCCTGGGCCCAGGTCAACGACCTGCCGGGCGGCCCGGCAGTCAACCAACTCAACCTCGGCGCCCCGGCCACGCGCATGGCCGCCGACCTGATCTGGCTGCACTGGGCGATGCTGATCATCTGCACGGTGATCTTCATCATCGTGTTCGGCGTGATGTTCTACTCGATCATCAAGCACCGCAAGTCGGTCGGCCACAAGTCGGCCCACTTCCACGAGAGTGTCGCGGTGGAGATCGCGTGGACCGTGGTGCCGTTCATCATCGTCATCGCGATGGGCGCGATGGCCACCAAGACGGTGGTGGCGCAGAAGGACACGACCAACGCCGACCTGACCATCAAGGCCACCGGCTACCAGTGGAAGTGGGGCTACGACTACCTGAAGGGCGAGGGCGAGGGCATCGCCTTCCTGTCGACGCTGGACGCGTCGCACCGCGAGGCCTCCGACTCTGGCAAGCCCCCGCCGATGGACGACTATCTGCTGAAGGTCGACAACCCGCTGGTCGTGCCGGTGGACAAGAAGGTGCGCATCGTCACCACCGCCAACGACGTGATCCACGCCTGGATGGTGCCGGCGTTCGGCGTCAAGCAGGACGCGATCCCGGGCTTCGTGCGCGACCTGTGGTTCCGCGCCGAGAAGACCGGCGACTTCTACGGCCAGTGCGCCGAACTGTGCGGCAAGGAGCACGCCTACATGCCGATCCACGTCAAGGTGGTGACGCAGCAGGAGTACTCGCAGTGGGTCGAGGGCAAGCTCAAGGAGATGCAGGCCGCCGCCGACGACCCGAGCAAGGTGTGGGAACTGGCCGACCTCGTCGCGCGCGGCGAGAAGGTCTACGCGGCGAACTGCGCCGCCTGCCATCGCGCCGACGGCAAGGGCGCGGGCCCGATCAAGCCGCTGGACGGCAGCGCCGTGGTCACCGGCGACCCGTCCGCGCAGATCGCGATCCTGCTCAACGGCGCGGCCAACGGCGCGATGCCCGCGTGGCGCCAGCTGTCCGACACCGAGCTCGCCGCGGTGATCACCTACACGAAGAACGCCTGGAGCAACAACACCGGCAAGCTGGTCCAGCCTGCCGAGGTCGTCGCCGCCCGCAAGTAAGCCGCCGCCCGAAGGAAATCCGATGAGTGCTGTTCTCGACCACCACGCCGGTCACGCGCACGACGACCACGCGCACGACCATCCGCACGGCTGGCGGCGCTGGCTGTTCGCCACCAACCACAAGGACATCGGCACGCTGTACCTGCTGTTCGCGTTCACGATGCTGATGATCGGCGGCGTGCTCGCGCTGGGCATCCGTCTCGAGCTGTTCCAGCCCGGCCTGCAGTACGTCAACCCCGAGCTGTTCAACCAGCTCACGACGATGCACGGCCTGATCATGGTGTTCGGCGCGATCATGCCGGCGTTCGTCGGCTTCGCGAACTGGATGGTCCCGCTGCAGATCGGCGCTGCGGACATGGCCTTCGCGCGCATGAACAACTTCAGCTTCTGGCTGATGATCCCGGCGGCGATCATGCTCGTCGCGTCGTTCTTCATGCCCGGCGGCGCGCCTGCGGCGGGCTGGACGCTGTACGCGCCGCTGACGCTGCAGATGGGCCCGAGCATGGACGCCGGCATCTTCGCGATGCACATCCTCGGCGCGAGCTCGATCATGGGCTCGATCAACATCATCGTCACGATCCTGAACATGCGCGCGCCGGGCATGACGCTGATGAAGATGCCGCTGTTCGCGTGGACCTGGCTGATCACCGCGTACCTGCTGATCGCGGTGATGCCGGTGCTCGCCGGCGCGATCACGATGACGCTGACCGACCGTCACTTCGGCACCAGCTTCTTCAACCCGGCGGGCGGCGGCGACCCGGTGATGTACCAGCACATCTTCTGGTTCTTCGGGCACCCCGAGGTCTACATCATGATCCTGCCGGCCTTCGGCATCGTCAGCGCCATCGTGCCGGCGTTCGCGCGCAAGAAGCTGTTCGGCTACACGTCGATGGTCTACGCGACGGCGTCGATCGCGATCCTGTCGTTCATCGTCTGGGCGCACCACATGTTCACCACCGGCATGCCGGTGACGGGGCAGCTGTTCTTCATGTACGCGACGATGCTGATCGCGGTGCCCACCGGCGTGAAGATCTTCAACTGGGTGGCCACGATGTGGAAGGGCTCGATGACCTTCGAGACCCCGATGCTGTGGGCCGTGGGCTTCATCTTCGTGTTCACGATCGGCGGCTTCACCGGGCTGATCGTCGCGATGGCGCCGATCGACCAGCAACTGCACGACACCTACTACGTCGTCGCGCACTTCCACTACGTGCTGGTGGCCGGCTCGCTGTTCGCGATGTTCGCCGGCGTGTACTACTGGGGTCCGAAGTGGACCGGCGTCATGTACTCCGAGACGCGCGGCAAGATCCACTTCTGGGGTTCGATGATCTTCTTCAACCTCACGTTCTTCCCGATGCACTTCCTCGGGCTGGCCGGCATGCCGCGCCGCTACGCCGACTATCCGATGCAGTTCGCCGACTTCAACGCGATCGCCTCGGTCGGCGCACTCGGCTTCGGGCTGATGCAGGTCTACTTCTTCCTCGCCGTCGTGCTGCCGATGATGCGCGGCCAGGGCGAGAAGGCGCCGGCCAAGCCGTGGGAGGGTGCCGAGGGCCTCGAGTGGGAGGTGCCGTCGCCGGCGCCGTTCCACACCTTCGAGACGCCGCCCAAGCTCGACGCCACGGCCACCCGGATCGTCGGCTGACCGCGTGGGGATTGGCGCCATGGCAACGTCGTCGCCCGAGCAGCGCAAGGCCAACGTGCGGCTGGGCCTGATCCTGGCCACCGTCGCGCTGGTCTTCGCGATCGGCTTCGTCGTGCGCCTCGTGTACTTCGGCGGCTGAGGCGCTGGTGATGGCCCCGCGCGACGGCAACGGCTCGCTGCATCGCGACAACCTGCGCATGGTCGGCAAGCTCGGCGTCGTCGCCGCGCTGATGTTCGGCTTCGGCTACGCGCTGGTGCCGATGTACCGCGCGATCTGCGACGCGCTGGGCATCAACGTGCTGTCGGTCGCCGAGCGCGCGGCCACCGGACAGGGCAAGACCGGCAGGGTCAGCACGCAGGTCGACACCAGCCGCACGATCACCGTCGAGTTCGACGCCAACGCCCGCGGGCCGTGGGACTTCAAGCCGGCGCTGCGCTCCGTGCAGGTGCACCCGGGTGAACTGGCCACGGTGATGTACGAGTTCCGCAACAAGCAGGACCGCACGATGGCCGCGCAGGCGATCCCGAGCTACGCGCCGCGGCAGGCGACCGCATACTTCAACAAGCTCGAGTGCTTCTGCTTCAACGAGTACACGCTCGCCCCCGGCGAGACCAAGCAGTGGCCGGTGGTGTTCGTGATCGACCCGAAGCTGCCGAAGGACGTGACGACGATCACGCTGAGCTACACGTTCTTCGAGGTGGCGGGCAAGGGGCTGCAGGCGCGCGCCGCGGCGGTGGAGTCGCGGTCGTGAGCGACAAGCCGCCGGGCGACCTGGCCGAGGCGCTGGCGCGCCGGGGCTCGTTCCTGCAGACGATGCGGGCGGTGGCCTGGTCGTTCTTCGGCGTGCGCCGTTCGCGCGAGTACGAGCAGGACGTCAGCCGGCTCAACCCGGTGCACGTGATCGTCGCCGGGGTGCTGGGCGCGGCGCTGTTCATCGTCGCGCTGGTGCTGCTGGTGAGGTGGGTGGTGGGCAGCGGCATCGCCGCTGGTTGATCGGGTTTCGCGAAGCAACGGATTTCGGTTCGAGGAGAGAACGACAATGTCGGCAGCGACACACGGCGGGCAGACCCCGTATTACTTCGTGCCCGCACCGTCGCGGCACCCGGTGATGACGGCCATCGGCCTGTTCTTCGTCATCCTGGGCGCTGCGCAGTGGGTCAACGGCCACGGCTGGGGCGCCTACGCGCTGCTGTTCGGCCTGCTGTGGTGGGCGGTGGTGATCTGGCAGTGGTTCGGCGACGCGATCCGCGAGAGCGAGGGCGGGCTGTACAGCCAGCGCATCGACGTGTCGTACCGCTGGAGCATGAGCTGGTTCATCTTCAGCGAGGTGATGTTCTTCGGCGCCTTCTTCGGCGCGCTGTACTGGGCGCGCGTGCACTCTGTGCCGATGCTGGGCAACCTCGACCACCAGATCCTGTGGCCCGACTTCAAGGCCGCTTGGCCGACCTCGTCGCCGGGTGCGACGGCGTCGCCTGCGGGCACCGTCGAGCCGTTCCAGACGATCGGCCCGTGGCCGCTGCCGACGCTGAACACGGCGCTGCTGCTGACCTCGGGCCTGACGCTGACGATCGCGCACCATGCGCTGATCGCCAACCAGCGTGCGAAGACGATCTTCTGGATGTGGATCACCGTCGCGCTGGGCGCCACCTTCCTCGGTGTGCAGGCCTACGAGTACCTGCACGCCTACCGCGACCTGAACCTCAAGCTCAGCTCGGGCGTGTTCGGGTCGACCTTCTTCATGCTCACCGGTTTCCACGGCTTCCACGTGTTCGTCGGCATGCTGATGCTGCTGTTCATCACGTTGCGGCTGATGAAGGGCCACTTCACGCCGCAGCGCCACTTCGGTTTCGAGGGCGCCGCGTGGTACTGGCACTTCGTCGACGTGGTCTGGCTCGGCCTGTACGTGGTGGTCTACTGGATGTGAGCCGCGGCCGGGCCGCGCGCCGCGCAAACGCCGCGTCGTGCGGCGTTTGTCTTTTTCCGGCCGGCCTCAGCGCCCGGCCGGGATGCCGGTGGGCTGGATCCAGCCCATCCAGTAGCTGAACAGTATGAACAGGAACAGCGCCACCGACAGCCCCACGCGCAGCGCCAGCGCGCGCGCCATGTGCTTGTCGGGGGCCTCGCCCTCGCGCCGCCGGCGCAGCATGAACACGCCGGCGCTGCCGAGCGCGACGACCACCGCGACGAGCGCGAGCACGAGGATGAACTTCATGGCCCGCGATTGTCCGCGATGGCCGTCGTGAGCGAGCGCCGGCGCCGCTGGCTGGTGTTCGGCGCGGCGCTGCTCGCCGCGGCGCTGACCGCGCGGCTGGGCCTGTGGCAGCTCGATCGCGCGGCGCAGAAGGTCGCGCTGCAGCGCGCCATCGAGGCGCGTGCCGCCGAGCCGCCGCTGCCTGCCGCGGCGCTGGCGCGCGACGCCGAAGCCGCCGCGGCGCAGCACCACCGCCGCGTGCGCCTGGCCGGGCGCTGGCGCAACGAGTTCAGCGTCTACCTCGACAACCGGCAGATGGACGCCCGCCCCGGCTTCGTGCTGGTCACGCCGCTGAAGCTCGGCGACGGCAGCGCGGTGCTGGTGCAGCGCGGCTGGGTGCCGCGCGACCCCTACGACCGCACCCGCGTGCCGCCGCCGCCCGGTGACGGCGACGGGGAGGTCGAGGTCCACGGGCGCATCGCCGCGCCCCCATCCCGGTTGTACGACTTCGGCGGCGTCGACGAAGGGCGCATCCGGCAGAATGTCGACCTCGACGGGTTGGCCCGCGAAACCGGGCTGAACCTGCGGCCGCTGTCGGTGCTGCAGCTCGACGACGGCGGGGCCGCCGACGGCCTGCAGCGTCGCTGGCCGCAGGTCGCCGTGGACGTGCACAAGCACTACGGCTACGCCTTCCAGTGGTTCGCCTTGAGCGCGCTGATCACGGGTCTTTATGTCTGGTTCCGAATCGTCCAACCCCGCCGCAGGCGCTGAGCCGCTGAGCTTCACCGTGCACTCGATGCCGCGACCGGCGCTCGACGACGCGGTGCGCCGCACGCGCGCCGGGCGCTGGAAGCTGCTCGGTGTGGTGCTGTTCGCCGCGCTACCGGTGATCGCGTCGTATCTGACGTACTACTTCTGGCGGCCCGAGGCGCGCAGCAACTACAGCGATCTGATCGAACCCCCGCGCGGGATCCCGGCGCTGACGCTGCGCGACCTCGACGGCGTAGGCGTCGACGCGGCCACGCTCAAGGGCCAGTGGCTGCTGGTGGTCGTCGCGCCCGCGGCGTGCGGTGACGCGTGCGAGAAGTTGCTGTACCTGCAGCGCCAGTTGCGCGAGATGACCGGGCGCGAGCGCGACCGCATCGACAAGCTGTGGCTGGTGATCGACGATGCGCCGGTGGCGCCGGCGCTGCGTGACGCGCTGCAGGCGGCGCCGGCGACGCAGGTGCTGCGGGTGCCGGCCGACGAAGTCTCGGGCTGGCTCGCCGCGGCGCCCGGCGAGTCGCTGAGCGCGCACCTGTACATCATCGACCCGAGGGGACAGTGGATGATGCGTGCACCGGCGCAGCCCGAGCCGGCCAAGCTCAAGCGCGACGTCGACCGTCTGCTGCGTGCGGCGGCGTCGTGGGACCGCCCCGGGCGATGAGTGACCGCCCGCGCAGCGTCTTCGGCGCCATCGACGAGGGGCGGCCGGCGCACCGGCACGGCCCGGTTCGCGGTGGTCGCCTGAGCGCACGCGGTTCATGGGGCGCGGCGGGCGCATGCGCGCCGTTCAGTGCGTTGCGCCCTTCGTGGTGGACGCTGGAAGTCTGACAGGATGGAAACGCAGTCCCTGGTCGATCTGGCACCGCTGGCGCGGCTGGCGTTGCTCGGTATCGTCGTCGCCGCCGGCCCGCTGGCGTGGATCTGGCTGCGGCACCGCGGTGCGTCGCCGGCGCGGCGGCTACATGCACTGACGCTGCTCACCGCTTTCCTGACCTTCGACCTGATCGTCTTCGGCGCCTTCACCCGCCTCACCGACTCGGGGCTGGGCTGCCCCGACTGGCCCGGCTGCTACGGCAAGGCCAGCCCGATCGGTGCGCGCGCCGAGATCCACGCTGCGCAGACCGAGATGCCCACCGGCCCGGTGACACACGGCAAGGCCTGGATCGAGATGGTGCACCGCTACCTGGCCACCGGCGTGGGGGTGCTGATCACGGTGATGGCGATCGTCGCGTGGACCGAGCGCCGGCGCGGCACGCCGGGCCTGCCGTCGCCGTGGTGGCCGACCGCAACGCTGGCTTGGGTCAGCGTGCAGGGCGCGTTCGGCGCCTGGACGGTCACGCTCAAGCTGTACCCGGCGATCGTGACCGCGCACCTGCTCGGCGGGCTGGCGCTGCTCGCGCTGCTGGTGATCCAGGCTCAGCGCTTCGCGCCGAAGCCGCTGGCGCTGTCGCCCGTGCAACACGCCGCGCTGTGGGTGCTGGCGGGGCTGTCGGTGCTGCAGATCGCGCTCGGCGGCTGGGTTAGCACCAACTATGCGGTGCTCGCCTGCACTGACTTTCCGACCTGTCAGGGCCGCTGGTGGCCGGAGATGGACTTCGCGAACGCGTTCGTGCTGCGGCGCGAGCTCGGCGCGGCCGCCGACGGCAGCTACCTGCCGTTCGCCGCGCTGACCGCGATCCACTACACGCACCGGCTGTTCGCGTACCTGGTGCTGGCGGCGATGCTCGTCGTCGCCGCGATGCTGCGTCGCGCGCACCGCAGCGGCGCGTGGGCGCTGGTCGCGCTCGCCGCCTGGCAACTGCTCAGCGGGCTCACCAACATCGTGCTCGAGTGGCCGATCGTCGCCGCGCTGGCGCACTCCGCGGGGGCGGCGCTGCTCGTGGGGTTGCTGACGCTGCTGCTCACGCGCGCGGCGCTGGCGCGAAGCACCGTGCCGGCCGGCGCCATCGCGGCGCGCGCCTGGTCGCAGGGCTGACAATGCGCGCACCGATGACCGCTCCGCCCGACCGAGCCGCCGCGGCCGCGCTGCGCCCGACGGGGACGCGCTGGCGCCAGTACTACGTGCTGACCAAGCCGCGCGTCGTGCAGCTGATTGTGTTCTGCGCGCTGATCGGCATGCTGCTGGCCACGCCGGGGTGGCCCGACTGGCGGATCGTGCTCGCCGCGGTGGCCGGCATCTGGCTCGTCGCGGCGGCGGCGGCGGCGTTCAACTGCCTGATCGAGGAGGGCATCGACTCGCGCATGGCGCGCACCGCGTGGCGCCCCACCGCGAAGGGCGAGCTGACGCGCACGCAGACGCTCGCGTTCTCGGCGCTGCTGTGCGTCGCCGGCAGCGCGCTGCTTTACTGGGCGGTCAACCCGCTGACGATGTGGCTGACCTTCGCCACCTTCGTCGGCTACGCGGTGATCTACACCGTCGTGCTCAAGCCGCTGACGCCGCAGAACATCGTCATCGGCGGGGCGTCGGGCGCGATGCCGCCACTGCTGGGCTGGACCGCGGTGCGCGGCGAGGTCGGCGCCGAGGCGCTGCTGCTGGTGCTGATCATCTTCCTGTGGACGCCGCCGCACTTCTGGGCGCTGGCGCTGTACCGCACCGAGGACTACCGCCGTGCCGGCCTGCCGATGTTGCCGGTCACGCACGGCGCCGAGTTCACCCGGCTGCAGGTGCTGCTGTACACCTTCGTGCTGTTCGCCGCGACGCTGCTGCCGTTCGTGCACGGCATGAGCGGGTGGATCTACCTCGCCGCCGCGGTCGTGCTCGGCGCCTCGTTCATCGCGCTGGCATGGCGGCTGTGGCGCGAGTACAGCGATGCGCTGGCGCGTCGCACCTTCCGTTTCTCCATCTGGCACCTGTCGCTGCTGTTCGCGGCGCTGCTGCTCGACCACTACCTGATGCCATGGCTCGCATGATTCCCCGTCGCCTCGTCCTGTGTGCCGCCGCCGCATCGGCACTGCTGCTGGTCGCCGGCTGCGACCGCGTTCCCGGCCTGGGCGGCGGCGGCAAGCCGGCGTTCCAGGCCATCGACATCACCGGCGCCGAGTACGGGCGCGAGCTGTCGCTGACCGACGCCGACGGCCGCCCGCGCACGCTGGCCGACTTCCGCGGCAAGGTCACGGTGGTGTTCTTCGGCTACACGCAGTGCCCCGACGTGTGCCCGACGACGCTGGCCGAACTGGCCGAGGTCAAGCGCTCGCTGGGCGCCGACGCCGACCGCGTGCAGGGGGTGTTCGTCACCGTCGACCCCGAGCGCGACACGCCCGAGGTGCTGAAGGCCTACATGGCCAGCTTCGACCCGAGCTTCGTCGCGCTGCACGGCACGGCCGAACAGACGCAGGCCGCGGCCCGCGAGTTCAAGGTCTATTACGCGAAGGTGCCGGGCAAGACCGACAGCAGCTACACGATGGACCACACCGCCGGTTCGTACGTGATCGATGCCGAAGGTCGGCTGCGGCTTTTCACCCGATACGGCAGCGGCGCGAAGGCGCTCGCCGACGACCTGAAGCTGCTGCTGGCCGAGGCAAAGGGCTAGCCCTTGTCCCTGGCGGGTTTCCTGGTCGCCGCCGTCGTGCCGGCCGTCACGCCCGGGCCGGGGATGGCCTGCGCCGTCGCGCGCATGTTGGCCGCAGGGCGCGGCGCACCTGGGCTGCCTCGGCCTTCGATTGCCGCTGCGTGACGGCGGCGCCTCCAGCGTGACGCGGCTGGGCGCCTGCCTGGTGCCGGCGCGTCGCGCGGCCTCCTGAACGGTCGACGGCTCCCGCAGGAGCCGTCGGTCGCGTGCGCGCTGCGCCGGCGTTCAGGCCGACTCGGCGAGCGCCTTGCGCATCTTCTTCATCGCCGCCACCTCGATCTGGCGGATGCGCTCGGCGCTGACGCCGTACTCGGCGGCCAGCTCGTGCAGCGTCATGCCACCGGAGCCGTCGTCGTTGACCTCGAGCCAGCGCTGCTCCACGATGCGCCGGCTGCGCGCGTCGAGCACCCCGAGCGCCTGCTGCAGTCCGTCGCCGGCGAGGCGGTCGCGGTGGCGGGCCTCGATCAGCCGCGTCGGCTCGTGGTGTTCGTCGGCCAGGTACGCGATCGGCGCGAAGCTCTCCTCGCCGTCGTCGGCCTGCGCCTCGAGCGCGACGTCGCCACCGGCCAGGCGCGTCTCCATCTCGAGCACTTCCTCGGGCTTGACCCGCAACTCGCGCGCCACCGTCGCGACTTCGGCCGAGGTCAGCGTCGCCCGGTGCGTGTCGGCGTCGGCGGCGTCGCCCTTGAGCGACTGCTTCAGCGAGCGCAGGTTGAAGAACAGCTTGCGCTGTGCCTTGGTCGTCGCCACCTTGACCATGCGCCAGTTGCGCAGGATGTACTCGTGGATCTCGGCGCGGATCCAGTGCAGCGCGTAGCTGACCAGCCGCACGCCCTGCGCCGGGTCGAAGCGCTTGACGGCCTTCATCAGGCCGATGTTGCCCTCCTGGATCAGGTCACCCTGTGGCAGCCCGTAGCCCAGGTACTGGCGCGACACCGACACGACGAGCCGCAGGTGCGACAGCACCAGCCGACCGGCGGCCTCGACGTCGCCGTGCTCGCGCAGGCGACGCGCGAAGTCCACTTCCTCCTGTGCGGTCAGCAGCGGGATGCGGTTGACCGCGCTGATGTAAGCGTCCAGATTCCCCAGCGAGGGCACCAGGGCCCAGGGATCGCGCACGACGACGGCGTTGGCAGTCATGTTCATGTCCAGTAGATCACCCCCCGGGGTTCTCGGTTCCGTGGATATTAGCACTCGCGCGTCGAGAGTGCTAAAGCGCGTGCCCACCGAACCACCGGCGGCGCGGCGAATGTCGCGCCGCGACTGACGGCGAAGACGTCAGCCACCGGTCAGCGCGCGCGTCAGAATCGGGCCGACAACCCCAGAACGCGGCCGCGAGCCGCGCCCGTCGGAGACACGCGTGTTCAAAGGCCTGGCCGCGCAACGCCTGGTCGCCCTGTTCGCCGGCGGCTGGGTGCTGCTGAACTTCCCGCTGCTGGCGCTGTGGGACCGCGATGTGACCCTGTTCGGGCTGCCGCTGTTCCCGGCCGCGCTGTTCATCGGCTGGGCCGCGCTGATTGCCGCCGTCGCCTGGGCCGTCGAGCACGACGGCGACGACGGCGGGACCTGAGCGTGTTGTCGGTCGCGCTGGTTCTCGGGGCGTCGTTCGCCTACTTGCTGCTGCTGTTCGGCGTCGCATGGTGGGCCGACCGGCGCGCCGCGGCGGGCCGCTCGGTGATCGGCAACGCCTGGGTGTACGCGCTGTCGATGGCGGTGTACTGCACCGCCTGGACCTACTTCGGCAGCGTCGGCCGCGCCGCCACCGGCGGCGTGTGGTTCCTGCCGATCTACCTCGGGCCGACGCTGGCGATGGCGGTCGCGTGGATGGTCGTGCGCAAGATGATCCGCATCGCGCGCGCCTACCGCATCACGTCGATCGCCGACTTCGTCGCCAGCCGCTACGGCAAGAGCCCGACGCTGGCCGGGCTGGTCGCGCTGATCACGCTGGTGGGCATCGTCCCGTACATCGCGCTGCAGCTCAAGGCGATCGCCGGCGGCTACGCGCTGCTGACCACGCCGCTGGGCGAGGCGCTGCCGCAACGCGGCCCCTGGTGGGCCGACGGCACGTTCTACACCGCACTGGCGCTGGCCGGCTTCACGATGGTGTTCGGCACCCGGCACCTCGACAGCACCGAGCGCCACGAGGGCATGGTCGCGGCGATCGCGTTCGAGTCGCTGGTCAAGCTGCTGGCGTTCCTCGCGGTGGGCGTGTTCGTCACCTGGGGCCTGTTCGCCGGCCCGGGGGACCTGTTCGCACGCGCGCTGGCGGTGCCCGAGCTGAAGGCGCTGCTGACGCTCGGCCAGGGCCTGTCGTTCGCCTACGAGCAGTGGTTCGCGCTGACGCTGCTGTCGATGCTGTCGGTGATCTTCCTGCCGCGGCAGTTCCAGGTGATGGTCGTCGAGAACGTCGACGAGCGCCACCTGAAACGCGCGGCGTGGGTGTTCCCGGCGTACCTCCTGGCGATCAACCTGTTCGTGTTGCCGATCGCGTTGGGCGGGCTGCTGCACTTCGGTCCGGGCGCGGTGGTCGGCGCCGACACCTTCGTGCTGTCGCTGCCGCTGGCCGAAGGCCGGTCGATGCTCGCGCTGGCGGTGTTCATCGGCGGCCTGTCGGCGGCCACCGGGATGATCATCGTCGAGGCCATCGCGGTGTCGACGATGGTGTGCAACGACCTGGTCATGCCGCTGCTGCTGCGCAGCGCACGCTTCGCGGCGAGGCGCGACCTGTCCTCGCTGCTGCTGGCGGTGAGGCGCGTGGCCATCGTCGTCGTGCTGCTGCTCGGCTACGTCTACTTCCACCTCGCCGGCGAGGCCTATGCGCTGGTGTCGATCGGGCTGATCAGCTTCGCCGCGGTGGCGCAGTTCGCGCCCGCGGTGCTCGGCGGCATGTACTGGAAGGGCGGTACGCGCGCCGGCGCGCTGGCCGGGCTGGCCGCCGGCTTCGTGCTGTGGGTCTACACGCTGATGTTGCCTTCGATCGCGAAGTCCGGCTGGTGGGCCACCGACTTCGTCGACCGGGGGCCCTTCGGCATCGCGCTGCTGCGCCCCGAGCAACTGCTCGGGCTGTCCGGCCTCGACTACCTGACGCATTCGCTGTTCTGGAGCCTGCTGGCCAACGTCGGGCTGTACGTCGGGGTGTCGCTGGCGCGCACGCCGCGCGCCGCCGAGACGAGCCAGGCGCTGCTGTTCGTCGACGTGTTCGAGCGCACCTCGCACGGCCGACCGGTGTTCTGGCGCGGACGCGCGCAGGTCGCCGACTTGCAGGCGCTGGCCGCGCGTTTCCTCGGCGCCGATCGGGCGCGCCGGCTGTTCGAGGGCTACGCGCGGCGCGTCGGCGCCGCAGGCGTCGATCGCATCGTCGCCGACGCGCGGCTGGTGCACTTCGTCGAGACGCAGATTGCCGGCGCGATCGGCAGCGCGTCGGCACGCGTGATGGTCGCCTCGGTGGTCGAGGAGGAGGCGCTCGAACTCGACGACGTGATGCGCATCCTCGATGAGGCGTCGCAGCTGCGCGCCTACTCGCGCGAGCTCGAGCAGGTCACCGCCGACCTGCGCGCCGCCAACGACAAGCTCAAGAGCCTGGACCGGCTGAAGGACGACTTCATGTCGTCGGTCACGCACGAGCTGCGCACCCCGCTGACCTCGATCCGCGCGCTCGCCGAGCTGATGCTCGACGACCCGCAGATGGACGCAGCGCAGCGCCAGCACTTCCTCGGCATCGTCGTCGCCGAGACCGAGCGCCTGACGCGTCTGGTCAACCAGGTGCTCGACATGGCGAAGATCGAGTCGGGCCACGCGCAGTGGCACAACACCGACGTCGACATGAGGGCGCTGGTGCAGCAGGCGGCGCAGACGGTCGCCGAACTGCTACACGAGCGCGGTGCGACGCTGCGCCTGTCGCTGCCCGACGACGCGCCGGTGATCCGCGCCGATCGCGACCGCCTGATGCAGGTGCTGATGAACCTGCTGACCAACGCCGCCAAGTTCGTGCCGGACATCGGCGGGCGCGTCGAGCTGCGGCTGAGCACCGACCCGCAGGGGCTGACGGTGGAGGTCCAGGACAACGGCCCGGGCGTGCCGGCGGCGCTGCGCGACCAGGTGTTCGAGAAGTTCCGCCAGGGTGACGACGCGCGCGGCCGCCCGCAGGGCACCGGGCTGGGGCTGCCGATCAGCCGCCAGATCGTCGAGCACTTCGGCGGACGCATGGAGCTTCGACCTGACCAAGGTCAAGGCGCCTGTTTCGCCTTCACCCTACCTTGGACCCACGCCGCGGCACCCTCGAGCGGGCCGGCGGCCAGCGCAGACGAGCCGACGCCATGAGCCCACCCGCCAAGATCCTGATCGCCGACGACGAGCCGAACATCCTCGTCTCGCTCGAGTTCCTGATGAAGCGCGAAGGCTACGAGGTGCTCGTCGCGCGAGACGGCGACGAGGCCATCGAGGTGCTGCGGCGCGAGCGCCCGGCGCTGGTGCTGCTCGACGTGATGATGCCCAAGCGCACCGGCTTCGAGGTCTGCCAGGCGCTGCGCGCCGACGAGGCGCTGAGGGACGTGCGCGTGCTGATGCTCACCGCCAAGGGCCGCGACACCGACGTCGCCAAGGGGCTGGGCGTGGGCGCCGACGCCTACATGACCAAGCCGTTCTCGACCAAGGAACTGGTGCAGAAAGTGCGCGAGATGCTCGAGGCGCGCTCGTGAGGGCCGACGCGCGGCGCGCGCGCTGGCTCGTCGCGGCCGGCGCCGGCGCCGCCGCGCTGGCCGCGGGGTGGGTCGCGCTGACTGCATGGCTGCTTGCCTCGACGCTCGAGGCGCAGGAACGCGAGGCGCTGCGCAGCCTGCTCGAGCCGCGCGCCGGGCTGTTCGTGCTGACCGCGCTGGGGCTGGTCGGCGCCGCCGTGGCGCTGGCGCAGTGGGTCCACCGGCGCTGGGTCGCGCCGCCGGCGCGGCTGCTCGAGCAGGCGCAGGTGCTGCTGACCAGCGACGCGCAGCGCGAGATCGAGGGCGAGGGCGGCGCCGACGTGCGTGCGCTGGCGCAGGTGGTCAACGACCTGGTGCGCCAGCGCGACCGCCTGCGCGACGAGATGGCCGCGCAGGTCGCCGAGGCCAGCCGCGGTGTCGAGCAGGAACGCAACCGGCTCGCCGCGCTGATGAGCGAGCTCACGCAGAGCGTCGTCGTGTGCAACCTCGACGGCCGCGTCCTGCTGTACAACAACCGCGCACGCGTGCAGTTCCGCGCGCTGTCGGCGGCGCCCAGCGTCGCCGCGGGCGCCGAGCTGATCGGGCTCGGGCGCTCGATCTACACCGTGTTCGACCGCAAGCTCGTCGCGCACGCGCTGGACAGCGTGCAGCAGCGCCTGGCGCGCGGCGCGCTGCACCCGGTGGCGCAGTTCGTCACCACCACGCGCGCCGGCCAGCTGCTGCGCGTGCAGATGGCGCCGGTGCACGGGGTGACCGAAGGCGCCGACGCACCGATCAACGGCTTCGTGCTGATGCTCGACAACATCACGCGCGAGTTCGAGGAGGAGTCGGCGCGCGACCGCGTGCTGCACGGACTGACCGAGGGCGCGCGCGCTTCGCTGGCGAATCTGCAGGCGGCGGTCGAGTTGCTCGACGACGACGCGGTCGACGCACCCACGCGCGAGCGTTTCCTCGGCGTGATCCGCGACGAGACGCGCTCGCTGAGCCGGCGCATCCAGGACGCGGCGGCGCAGGCCACGCAGGGGCTGGCCACGCGTTGGCCGCTCGAGGACATGCTCGGCGCCGACCTCGTGGCCGCGGCGCAGCGCCGACTGCAGGCCGCGGGGCTGCGCGTGGACGCCAACGACGTCGACGCGTCGCTGTGGCTCACGCTCGACAGCTTCTCGCTGCTGCAGGCGCTGGCCTACCTGGCCGGACGGCTGCGCGACGAGTACGGCATCGCGCTGGTGCAGCTGCGCCTGCAGGCTGCTGGCGAGGCGCGCGCGCACCTCGACCTCGCCTGGACCGGCCAGGCGATGAGCACCGAGACCGTGATGGGCTGGGAGACCGACCCGATGCGCCTGGGTGCCGAGACCAGCCCGCTGACGGTGCGCGACGTCGTGCAGCGCCACGGTGGCGAGTTCTGGTTCGAGCGCGAACGCGTGCGGCACCTCGCGTTCTTCCGCTTCCTGCTGCCGCTGGCGCGCGGCAGCGGCGAAGTCGACGCCGCCACGTTCGTGCGCAGCGACAGCCGCCCCGAGTACTACGACTTCGACCTGTTCGCGGTCAGCGAGTCGAGCCGCGCGCTCGACGACCGGCGGCTCGCCGAACTCGCTTACACGGTGTTCGACACCGAGACCACCGGGCTCGAGCCCTCGGCGGGCGACGAGATCATCCAGATCGGCGCGACCCGGCTGGTCAACGGCCGCCTGCTCAAGGGCGAGTGTTTCGACCAGCTCGTCGACCCGCGCCGGCCGATCCCGCCGGCGACGATCCCGATCCACGGCATCACGCCGGCGATGGTCGCTGGCCAGCCGGCCATCGACACCGTGCTGCCGGCGTTCCACGCGTTCGCGCAGGACACCGTGCTGGTGGCGCACAACGCGGCCTTCGACATGCGCTTCCTGCAGCTCAAGGAGGAGGCCACCGGCGTGCGCTTCGACCAGCCGGTGCTCGATACGCTGCTGCTGTCGGCGGTCGTGCACCCGAACCAGGAGTCGCACCGCCTCGAGGCGATCGCCGAGCGCTTCGGCGTGACGGTGATCGGCCGCCACACCGCACTCGGCGACGCGATGGTCACCGCCGAGATCTTCCTGCGCCTGATCCCGCTGCTCGCCGAGCGGGGCATCCACACGCTGGGGCAGGCGCGCGAGGCGTCGCAGCGCACCTACTACGCGCGCATCACCTACTGAGGCGTCGGCGCCGCCCGCGCCGCGACCTGCCGGCGGGCGCGTCGGCAGTCGCCCGCGGCGGCCGGCCTGCCACCTCGGCCGTGGCCGCAGCGAACGACGCGCTCGCCACGGCAGCATCGCTTGACAAGGCTCAAGTTGCGCGGGTCCCGGGCGGCCGAGCATCGGGCCCGCCGAGCATCCACTTCCAGAGGTACCGATGACGACGAGCTACATCCGCTGGTTCCGCGACCTGTCGCTGACCGACCTGCCGCTGGTCGGCGGCAAGAACGCCTCGCTGGGCGAGATGTTCCGCGAGCTGTTGCCGCTGGGCGTGCGCGTGCCCGACGGCTTCGCCGTCACCGCGCAGGCGTACCGCGACGCGCTCGACGCCGCCGGCGCCTGGGGCGAGCTGCACGCGCTGCTGGACCGGCTGGACAAGCGCGACACCGATGCGCTGGCGCGCGCCGGCGCGCGCGCGAGAGAGATCGTCTACGGCGTGCCGATGCCCAAGGCCGTCGAGCAGCAACTGCGCGAGGCGTGGCGCGCGATGAAGGCGCGTTTCGGCGAGGACCTGAGCGTGGCGGTGCGCAGTTCGGCCACCGCCGAGGATCTGCCCACCGCCAGCTTCGCCGGCCAGCACGACACCTACCTGAACATCCGCGGCGAGGAAATGCTGATCGACGCCGTCAAGCGCTGCCAGGCGTCGCTGTTCACCGACCGCGCGATCAGCTACCGCACCGACCAGGGCTTCGACCACTTCAAGGTCTACCTGTCGGTCGCGGTGCAGCAGATGGTGCGCAGCGACCTCGCCTCCAGCGGCGTGATCTTCACCATCGACACCGAGAGCGGCCACCCCGACTTCGTCTTCGTCACCGCCGCGTGGGGGCTGGGCGAGAACGTCGTGCAGGGCGCCGTCGACCCCGACGAGTTCTACGTGCACAAGCCGACCTACCGCCAGGGCCACCGCGCGGTGGTGCGGCGCACGCTTGGCGACAAGCAGGTGCACATGGTCTACGCGACCGGGCGCACGCGCGAGCCGGTGGTCAACCGCCCGACGCCGAAGGCCGACCGCGCGCGCTTCTGCCTGAGCGACGACGACGTGCTCGAGCTCGCCGGCGCGGCGATCGCGATCGAGGACCACTATCGCCGTCCGATGGACATCGAGTGGGCCAAGGACGGCCCCGACGGGGCGCTGTACATCGTGCAGGCGCGGCCCGAGACGGCGGCGTCGCAGAAGCGCGTGAACGTGCTCGAGGAGTACGTGCTCGACGGCACGGGCCCGGTGCGCGCGCAGGGCCGCGCGGTGGGCGCGAAGATCGCCACCGGCGCGGTGCGCCGCATCGTCGGGGCGCACGCGCTGAGCAGCTTCCGCCCCGGCGAGGTGCTGGTGGCCGACACCACGACGCCCGACTGGGAGCCGGTGATGAAGACCGCGGCGGCGATCGTCACCAATCGCGGCGGGCGCACCTGCCACGCGGCCATCGTCGCGCGCGAGCTCGGCATTCCGGCGGTGGTCGGCGCCGAGCGTGCCACCGAAGCGCTGAAGGACGGCGATACCGTCACCGTGTCGTGCGCCGAGGGTGCGGTGGGCCGCGTCTACGACGGCGCGCTGCCGTTCCACAAGGACGTCAGCGACCTGGCCGGGCTGAAGAAGCCGGCCACCGAGATCATGGTCAACCTCGGCAACCCCGAGCTGGCGTTCCAGGTCAGCCAGATGCCGTGCGACGGCGTCGGGCTGGCGCGCATGGAGTTCATCGTCAACGAGTACATCAAGGTGCACCCGATGGCGGTGCTGCATCCGCAGCACATCCGCGACGACGCGGTGCGCGCGCAGGTCGAGGCGCTGTGGGCGCAGTACGCCGACGGCGCGGCGTACTTCGTCGAGCGCCTGAGCGAAGGCGTGGGCACGATCGCCGCGGCGTTCTGGCCGCGCCCGGTGATCGTGCGGCTGTCGGACTTCAAGAGCAACGAGTACGCGGCGCTGCTCGGCGGGCGCGACTTCGAGCCGCACGAGGAGAACCCGATGATCGGCTTCCGCGGCGCGGCGCGCTACGTGCACCCGGCGTACGAGGAGGCGTTCGCGCTCGAGTGCATCGCGCTGCGCCGCGTGCGCGAGGCGATGGGGCTGACCAACCTGAAGCTGATGGTGCCGTTCTGCCGCCGGCTCGACGAGGCGCGGCGCGTGCTGCAGGTCATGGCCAGGCACGGACTCGAGCGCGGCAAGGGCGGCCTGGAGGTCTACGTGATGTGCGAGATCCCGAACAACGTGCTGCTGATCGACGAGTTCGCGCAGCTGTTCGACGGCTTCTCGATCGGCAGCAACGACTTGACGCAGCTCACGCTCGGCGTCGACCGCGACAGCGCGATCGTCGCCGAGAGCTTCGACGAGCGCGACCCCGGCATGCTGAAGATGCTCAGACTCGCCGTCGAGGGCGCCAGGCGCAACGGGCGCCACAGCGGGATCTGCGGCCAGGCGCCTTCGGACCACCTCGAGATCGCAAAGTACCTGGTCGAGCTGGGCATCGACAGCATCAGCCTGACGCCCGACCGGGTGCTGAAGACGATGCAGGCGGTGCACGAGATCGAGCAGGCGCAGGGGCGCGCGCCGCGCGACTGAGGCGCTCCCCGGGGCGAGGGACGCTCGAGGGGCGCTCGAGGCGCGCCCGGCGCTGCGCGACCGACCCCGTCGCTAGAATCGCGGCAGTGACGTCGCAGTGACAGGCCGTGGTGCCCGGCCTCGGGCGCGGCGGCCTGGCGACCCGGTCCCATCACCCTCCAGGAGTCCGCCATGCCCCTCGTCTCGATGCGCCAGCTGCTCGACCACGCCGCCGAACACGGCTACGGCATCCCTGCGTTCAACGTCAACAACCTCGAGCAGGTGCAGGCGGTGATGACCGCCGCCGCCGAGGTCGGCGCGCCGGTGATCCTGCAGGCCAGCGCCGGTGCGCGCAAGTACGCCGGCGAGCCGTTCATCAAGCACCTGATCCTCGCCGCGATCGAGCAGTGGCCGCAGGTGCCGCTGGTGATGCACCAGGACCATGGCCAGAGCCCCGACGTGTGCAAGGGGGCGATCGACCTCGGGTTCTCGTCGGTGATGATGGACGGCTCGCTGCAGGCCGACGGCAAGACCATCGCCAGCTACGACTACAACGTCGACGTCACGAAGCAGGTCGTCGACATGGCGCACGAGCTCGGCGTCACGGTCGAAGGCGAGCTCGGCTGCCTCGGCTCGCTCGAGACGATGAAGGGCGACAAGGAGGACGGCCACGGTGCCGAGGGCACGATGACGCGCGAGCAACTGCTCACCGACCCCGAGCAGGCCGCGGACTTCGTCAAGCGCACGCAGCTTGACGCGCTGGCGATCGCCATCGGCACCAGCCACGGCGCCTACAAGTTCACGCGCAAGCCCACCGGCGACATCCTGGCGATCGACCGCATCAAGGAGATCCACCGCCGCATCCCGAACACGCACCTGGTGATGCACGGCTCGTCGTCGGTCCCGCAGGACCTGCTCGAGCAGATCCGCCGGTACGGCGGGAAGATGAAGGAGACCTACGGTGTGCCGGTCAGCGAGATCCAGGAGGCGATCAAGTTCGGCGTGCGCAAGATCAACATCGACACCGACATCCGCCTGGCGATGACCGGCGCAGTGCGCCAGTTCATGGCCGAGAACCCGGAGAAGTTCGACGCGCGCGAGTGGCTCAAGCCGGCGCGCGAGGCCGCGTACCGCATCTGCAAGCAGCGCTACCTCGAGTTCGGCTGCGAGGGCCAGGCGGGCAAGATCAAGCCGCTGGGCCTGGCCGCGATGGCGCAGCGCTACGCCAAGGGCGAACTCGCGCAGACGGTGGTCTGAGCGCACTGCACGATGTCCGACGCCCTGCTCGAGACGCGCCTGCACTCGCTGCCGCTGGCGGCGCGCGGCAAGGTGCGCGACAACTACGCGGTCGGTGCCGACCGCCTGCTGATGGTGGCCACCGACCGCCTGAGTGCGTTCGACGTCGTGATGGGCGAGCCGATCCCCGGCAAGGGCGAACTGCTCACGCGCATGGCGCTGTTCTGGTTCGACCGCCTCGCGCACGTGGTGCCGAACCACCTGACCGGCGACGAGCCGACTGCCGTCGTCGCCCCCGACGAGGTCGAGCAGGTGCGCGGCCGCTCGATGCTCGTCAAGCGCCTGAAGCCGCTGCCGATCGAGGCGGTGGTGCGCGGCTACCTCGCCGGCTCGGGCTGGAAGGAGTACCGCGAGTCGGGCACCGTGTGCGGCGTCGCGCTGCCGCTGGGGCTGCGCAACGCGCAGCAGTTGCCGCGGCCGATCTTCACGCCGGCGACCAAGGCCGAGGCCGGCGCGCACGACGAGAACATCACGTTCGCGCAGGCCGCGGCCATCGTCGGCGCCGACCTCGCCGTGCGCGTGCGCGACGTGTCGATCGCGCTGTACTCCGAGGCGGCGGCGTACGCGCTCGAACGCGGCATCATCATCGCCGACACCAAGTTCGAGTTCGGCCTCGACGAGCAAGGCACGCTGACGCTGATGGACGAGATCCTGACGCCCGACTCGTCGCGCTACTGGCCCGTCGAGAGCTACGGCGCGGCGCTCGAACGCGGCGACAACCCGCCGAGTTTCGACAAGCAGTTCGTGCGCGACTGGCTCGAAGCCGTGCGCATCGACGGCCGCCCCTGGAACAAGCGCGCGCCCGCGCCGGCGCTGCCGCCCGAGGTGATCGCCGCCACCGCGGCGAAGTACCGCGAGGCGCTGAACCGGCTGCTGTCGCCGCCGCTGCGCTGACGCCATGGCGTCACGGCTGCTCGCCCGGCTCGACGACGCCATCGCCCGGGCGCGCGACCCGGTCGACGCGGCGTGCCTGCGCGCCGAACGTGCGGGGCTGATCGCCCGGCTCGGCCGGCTCGACGAGGCGAGGCGCGAGATCGACGCCATCAAGTCGCGTTTCGCGCTGCGGCCGCAGGCCGCAGTCAGCGCGTGGCTGGCGCTGTCCGAGGGGCTGGTCGAGCACTTCGGCGCGGTCGCGCCCGGCGCGCGCGATCTGGTGCAGCGCGCACACGCGCTCAGCGGCGCCGCGCACCTGGCGCCGCTGCGTGCGCTGGCCGCGGCGTGGCTGGCGCACATGGACTACGGGCGCAACGAACTGTCGCAGATGGCCGCGCACCTGGCCGAGTCGCTGCGGCTGGCCGCCGCCGACCACCACGCGGCGCGCGAGCGCGCCTGCCAAGTGGCGGCGCTGGCCTACCACTGGGCCGGGCGGCTCGACCGCGCACAGCCCTGGTACGACCGCGCGCGCCAGCACGCGCTCGCCGACGGCGACGACGCCGGGCTCAGCGCGCTGATGTACAACCGTGCGACGGCGCTGGTGGCCAACGTGCGTTTGGCGGGCGTCGACGGTGCGGTGGAAGACGCCGACGCGACCACGGCCTGGAAGGAGGCGGCGCTGTGCGTGCAGTCCTTTGCCGCGTACGAAGCCGGCATTGGCGGCGCGGCGATGGCCTACATGGTGCCGCTGCTGCACGCGCAGGTGCTGGCCGCCCAGGGCCAGCCGGCGCAGGCGCTGGTGCTGTACGAACGCTGGTCCGGCGACGCGACGCGCGCCGGCGCGCGGCGGCTCAGGCCGCTGCTGGCGGCCGACGCCGCGTGGTGCCGCGTGCAGGTCGGGCAGCTCGACGCCGCGCGGCGCGACCTCGCCACGGCGCTGCCCGACGCCGATGCGGGCTGCGACCTCGACGACCGCGTGCTCGCCAATGCCCGGCTCGCACAGGTCGCACGGGCGCTCGGCGAAGCGGCGCTCGCCGACACGCTGCGTGACCGCGCGCGGCGCGACCTGGCGGTGCTGCGCGCCGAGCAGTCGCGCCTGAGCGACCTGCTCGACGACGCGCTGGCCGGGCTCTGAGCGGCCGCAGCGCCGCAGTGCGCCCGGCGCACATCCCTCGGGCGTCGAAGGCCCTCGGGTCGGCCCGGCGTCGCCTCGCCGCGCGCCGGTGGCGTCAGAACAGCGCCATGCTCAGCTTGCGCCGGTACTGGTCGATCACCGGATCGGCGGCCGGCGCGGCGGCGGCCTTGCCGGTCAGTTCGAGCGCTCCCTTGGCCGCCTCGGGCGCGCCGGCCTTGGCCAGCGGCTTGCTCATCAGCTCGAGGATCGCGACGTAGGTCTTGCGAGCCAGCTCGTCGCCCCAGGCCTTGTCGCGCATGACGATCTCGAGCAGTTCGTCCATCGCCTGCGTGAAGCGGCCGGCGGCGAAGTGCGTCTGCGCCAGCTCGAAGCGTGCATCGAAGTCGCGCCGGTTCGCCGCGATCGCCGCGGCCAGCGCGTCGGCGCTTCGCGCGCGAGGCGCCGCCTCGCAGGCGTCCAGCCAGCGGCCGACCGCGTCAAGGCGCGCATCGGCGAGCACCTTGCCGGCCACCGGCTCGAAGGCCTGGCGCGCCTTCGCCACCTCGCCGCGCTCGAGCAGCAGCTTGACGTAGTCGTAGCGCGCGGCGTCGTTGGCCGGGTCGATCGCCACCGCCTGCTGCAGCCGGTCCAGCGCGGCGTCGGTGTCGCCTTCGGCGGCCAGTTCCTCGGCGGCCTCGGTCTGCGCCTCGGCCTGCATCGCCTCGGCGCTGGGCACGTGGCGGTCGAGGAAGGCACGCACCTGCGCCTCGGGCAGCGCGCCGACGAAGCCGTCGACCGGCTGGCCCTTGTCGAACAGCACGCAAAACGGGATCGAGCGCACGCCGAACGCCTGGCTGAGCTGCCCGGCGATCTCGGGCTGCTCGTCGCTGTTGAGCTTGGCCAGCTTGAAGCGCCCGCCGTAGGCGGCCTCGAGCTTCTCGAGGGTGGGCCCCAGCGTGCGACACGGCCCGCACCACGGCGCCCAGATGTCGAGCAGCACGGGCTGCTTCATCGAGTCGGCGATCAGGTCGGCTTCGAAGTTCTGCAGGGTGATGTCGATCATGGACGGGCTTTCAAAGGTCGGGCGCAGCGGGAAGCGCGACGCCTACAATTCGAGGTTTTCCTGCATTGTGGAGCATCCCCGTGAGCGACGCCGCCGCTGCCGCGACGACGCCCGCGCCGCTGGTGGGCGTCGTGATGGGCTCGAAGAGCGACTGGGCGACGCTCGAGGCGGCGGCGCGGCTGCTCGCCGACTTCGGCGTCGCGCACGAGGTGCGCGTGCTGTCGGCGCACCGCATGCCCGACGAGATGTTCGCCTACGCCGAGGCGGCGGCCGGCCGGGGCCTGCGCGCGATCATCGCCGGCGCCGGCGGTGCGGCGCACCTGCCGGGCATGCTCGCGGCGAAGACGCCGGTGCCGGTGCTCGGCGTGCCGGTGGCCAGCCGCCACCTGCAGGGGCTCGACTCGCTGTACTCGATCGTGCAGATGCCCAGGGGCATCCCGGTGGCGACCTTCGCGATCGGCGAGGCCGGTGCGGCCAACGCGGCGCTGTTCGCGGTGGCGATGCTCGCCGACGGCGACGCCGCGCTGCGCGGGCGCCTCGCCGCCTTCCGTGCGCGGCAGACCGACGACGCGCGCGCGATGACCGCGCAGCTGGGCCGGCCGTGAGGCGGGCGATCCTGCCCGGCAGCACCGGCGCCGACGGCCGACCGGCGACGCTCGGCGTGATGGGCGGCGGCCAGCTCGGGCGCATGTTCGTGCAGGCCGCCCAGGCGATGGGCTACTTCACCGCGGTGCTCGACCCCGACCCGACCAGCCCGGCCGGGCTGGTCGCGCACTACCACGTCGAGGCCGGCTACCTCGACGAGCAGGGGCTGGCGCAGCTGATGCAGCGCTGCGCGGCGATCACCGTCGAGTTCGAGAACGTGCCCGCGGCGGCGCTGCTCACGCTCGGCGCGCACCGCCCGGTCTCGCCGGGCGCCGACGCGGTGGCGCTGTGCCAGCACCGCGCGGCCGAGAAGGCGCAGTTCGCTCGCGCCGGCGTGCCGTGCGCGCCGTATGCGCGCATCGAGACCGACGCCGACCTCGACCGGGTCGACGCCGCGCTGTTCCCGGCGATCCTCAAGACCTCGACGCTGGGCTACGACGGCAAGGGCCAGGTCGCTGTCGACACGCCGGCGGCGCTGGCCGAGGCCTGGGCGGCGCTCGCTCGCGTGCCCTGCGTGCTCGAGAAGAAGCTGGCGCTGGCCGCAGAGGTCAGCGTGATCGTCGCGCGCGACGCCGGCGGCGCCGAGGTCGTCTTCCCGCTGCAGCGCAACTGGCACCGCGACGGCATCCTCGCGGTCACCGAGGTGCCAGCGCGCGGCGTCGCGCCGGCGCTGGCCGAGCGCGCAGTGGCCGCGGCGCGCGCCGTCGCCGCGTCGATGGACTACGTCGGCGTGCTGTGCGTCGAGTTCTTCGTGCTCGCCGACGGCACGCTGGCGGCCAACGAGATGGCGCCGCGTCCGCACAACTCGGGGCACTACACGATCGACGCCTGCGACGTCTCGCAGTTCGACCTGCAGGTGCGCACCACCGCCGGCCTGCCGCTGGTTGCCCCACGCCTGCACTCGCCGGCGCTGATGCTCAACCTGCTCGGTGACCTGTGGTTCGACGCCGCCGGCGCCGAGCGCACGCCGCCCTGGGGCGCGGTGCTTGCGCTGCCGGGCGCGCACCTGCACCTGTACGGCAAGGCGTCGCCGCGGCGCGGGCGCAAGATGGGGCACCTGACGGTCACCGCCGCCGAGGCCGACGCCGCGCGCGAGGTGGCCGCGCAGGCGGCGGCCCTGCTCGGCCTGCCGCCGCTGCCCGACGCCTGATGCCGCGCTTCGACGCCCGCGATCCGGCGGCGATCGGCGACGCCGCGCGGCGGCTGGCCGGCGGCGAACTCGTCGCGTTTCCGACCGAGACCGTCTACGGGCTGGGGGCGCGCGCCGACGACGACGCCGCGGTGGCGCAGGTCTTCGCCGCAAAGGGGCGGCCGGCCGACCATCCGCTGATCGTGCACGTCGCCGACGCCGCGGCCGCTGCGCACTTCGCCGCGCGCCTCGACCCGCTCGCCGAGCGGCTGATGGCCGCGTTCTGGCCGGGGCCGCTGACGCTGATCGTGCCGCGCCGCGACGGCGTGGCCGGCGCGGCGGCCGGCGGGCAGGCGAGCATCGGGCTGCGCTGCCCGGCGCACGCGGTGGCGCACGAACTGCTGCGGCGCGCCGCGGCGCTCGGCGTGCCGGGCGTCGCCGCACCGAGCGCAAACCGTTTCGGCCGCCTGAGCCCGACCACCGCGGCGCACGTCGAGGCCGAGTTCGGCCCGGCGCTGGCGGTGCTCGACGGTGGCGCCTGCCCGGTGGGCATCGAGTCGACCATCGTCGACCTGACCCGCGGCGTGCTGGTGCTGCTGCGCCCGGGCATGCTGACGCCGCAACGCATCGAGGCCGCCGCCGGCGTGCCGCTCGCGGCGCGCGACGGCGGTGCACCGCGCGCCAGTGGCACACTGGCGTCGCACTACGCGCCGCGTGCGCGGCTGCGCCTGTTCGCCGACCCCGACGCGCTCGCGCAGGCGCTGCGCGCGGCGCCGGCCGGCAGCCGGCAGGCGGTATATTCGCGCTCGGCCTGCCCCGCCGCGGTCGCGGCGCTGCAACGCCGCATGCCGGCGCGGGCCGACGACGCGGCGCGCGAGTTGTTCGCGACGCTGCGCGATCTCGACGCCGCGGGGGTCGACCAGATCTGGGTCGAGCAGCCGCCCGACGAACCCGCGTGGGACGGCGTGCGCGACCGCCTGCAGCGCGCTGCCGCGGCCTGATCCGGCCGCAACCCGCCTTCCAGCCCCCGCACCCGCGACGCCTCCCGCATGAACCCCAACGCCTTCGCCTCCTCCCGCCATTCGCGAACCCGCGCGGGCTTGCGCGCGTGGCTGGCTGCCCTGGCCGCCGCGGTGCTGGCCGCCTGCGGCGGCGGCGACACCGTCGATCCTTTCGAGCCGTCGCGCATGCTGGTGTTCGGCGACGAGCACAGCGTGATCACCGCCGACGGGCGCAAGTACGGCATCAACGACCTCGACGCCGCCGGCGCCGTCGCCTGCGCCGGCAACCCGAACTGGGTGCAGGAGGTGGCGCGCAACCTGGGCCTGGTGTTCGCCGAGTGCCGCAGCGACGACCGGGCTGCCACCGCGCTGATGCGTGCCGCAGCGGGCGCTCGCTCCGCCGACGCGCAGGCCGCGATCGACGCGTACCTGGCCGCCGACGCGCCCGCGTCGAAGGACCTGGTCACGGTGATGGTGGGCATGCACGACGTGCTCGAGCTGTACGCCGCCTACGCGGCGCGCGGCGAGGCCGCGCTGGTCGCCGACCTCGAGGCGCGCGGGCGCGCGCTGGCGCGCACGCTCAACCGCGTGGCCACCGGCGGGCCCGTGGTGCTCGTGTTCACGGTGCCCGACCTCGGGCTGACGCCTTACGCGCTGGTCGAGAAAGCCGCGCACATCGACACCGACCGCGCCGCGCTGCTGACCCGGCTGAGCGAGGCGTTCAACCGCGGCCTGCGCCTCGAGGTGATCAACGACGGGCGCCTGATCGGCATGGTCTTCGCCGACGAGCAACTGCAGCTGATGGTGCGCTATCCCGGCAGCTTCGGGTTGCGCAACGTCACCGCCGCGGCGTGCGCCAATGCGGCCACGCCGCCCGAGACCTCGCCGGCGGCGCTGCTCGCGTGCACCAACGCCGCCGGCGCGCTGGTCGGCGACGCCACCGACAGCACCTGGCTGTGGGCCGACACGCTGCGCCTCGGCCCCACCGGCCAGGCGCGGCTGGGCCTGGTGGCGCTCTCGCGCGTGCGCAACAACCCGTTCTGAACACCTCGGGGCCGGGCCGCGCACGACGCGCCCCCGGCGCGTCCGCCGAGGGGGTCAGGCAGGCAGGCGGGCGGCGGCCGGCACGCGGGAGACGCGGTGGCGGGGTCAGCGCCGGCGGCGCGCCGACGCCGCGAGCTTGAGCGCGACGATGGTCAGCGCCAGCGTCAGCGTGATGCCGTTGGCGACGATCAGCGGCCAGGCGCCGAGCACGATGCCGTAGGCCAGCCACAGCGCCACGCCTGCGGCGAAGCAGGCGTACATGCCCAGCGACACGCCGCCGAGGTCGCGCGTGCGCAGGCTCAGCCAGACCTGCGGCACGAACGCCAGCGTGGTCAGCGTCGCCGCCGCGTAGCCGAGCCAGTCGGCCAGGGCCATCGGCGCCGGCTCAGTCGCGGCGCGCGGCGTCGCCGAGCACCCAGTCCACCAGCGCGTCGATCGCCGGGCGCGCCGCGCCGGCGTTCGGGTGCTGCACGACGCACACCAGCACGTAGCGCCGGCCGCTCGCGCCGAGCACGTAGCCGGCCACCGCGGCGACGTCGCGCAGCGATCCGGTCTTCAGGTGCGCGCGCCCCGGCGCCGTGCGAGAGCGCTTGAGCGTGCCGTCCAGCCCGCTGGCCGGCAGCGACGACATCAGCTCGGACATCACCGCGCTGCTCCACGCGATCTGCAGCAGCCGCGCCAGCGACTGCGCGGTCAGCCGGGTCTCGCGCGACAGCCCCGAGCCGTTGTCGAGCCGGAACACGCCCTCGGGCTCGCCGAAGCGGTCGGCGGCCCAGCGCATGAGCACGTCGCGCGCTGCCGCCGGCGTCGCCGGCTGCCCCGGCTGCACCGCCAGCGTCAGGAACAGCTGCTGCGCCATCACGTTGTTGCTGTGCTTGTTGATCTCGCGCACCACCGCGGCCAGGGGCGGGCTCTCGAACTCGAAGGTCGGCGCCCGCGCCGGCGCGGCGCCGTCGCGCACGCCACCGCCCAGGCGCCCGCCGCCGGCGCGCCACAGCGCGCGCAGCAAGCGCGCGTTGTAGCTCGCCGGGTCGGCGTAGGCCACCGGCCAGGCGCGCTCGCCGCAGCCGGCGGCGAAGCTGCCGGCGAAACGCGCGCGCTGCGGGTCGTCGAGCGAGGCCTTCAGCGCGGCGCGCCAGTCGCCGCAGGGGCCGTCGGCCAGCGGCACCTCGGGGTCGACCGCCAGCCCGTCGAGCGCCGGCTCGGCGGCGACGCGCGCGACGCCGCGCGCCGCGTCGGGAACGAAGCGGTAGGTGACCGCCTTGTAGTTCAGCAGCAGCGCGTCGGGCTGCACGTTGTACGGGCGCAGCCACTCGCCGTCGAAGTCGGCCGGCGTGCCCTGCGGCTCGGCGAAGGCGCTGCGGTCGGTGACGATGTCGCCGCGGATCTCGCGCACGCCGAGTTGGCGCACGCGCTCGAGCAGCAGCCACACGCGCTCGATGGTCAGCGTCGGGTCGCCGCTGGCGCGGATCACCAGCGCGCCGTCGAGCACGCCGTCGCGCACGCTGCCGTCGAGCCACACGCCGGTGCGCCAGGTCCAGGCCGGGCCGAGCAGGTCGAACGCGGCGAAGGTGGTCAGCAGCTTGGTCAGCGATGCCGGGTTGACCGCCTCGCGCGCATTGAGCTGCAGCACCGGCGCGCCGCTGCCGGCCTCCTGCACGACCACCGACACCGCGTCGGCGGGCACGCGCGCGCGCTGCAGCGCGTGCGCCACCTCGGGCGGCAGCCCCGTCGCGGCGGACGCCGCGGCGCCGGCCGCCGCCGCGGCGGCCAGCGCCAGGCCGCCGAGGCGGCGCGACAGGGCGTGGACCGGGGCGCGTCCGAGGGGCATGCGGCGATGATCGCACGGCTACACTGGCCGCCATGTCGCTGCTGCCACCGCCCGCGCGTGCGCCGTGGATCGGCGCGGCCTGCGCCGTGGCGGTGCTGCTGATCTGGTCGTCGTTCATCGTCATCGCGCGCTTCAGCGCGCAGCGCACACTGCTGCCGCTGGACATCGCGTTCCTGCGCTTCGTGTTCTCGGGGCTGGTGGTGCTCGCCGTGCTCGGCGTGCAGGCGCGGCGCGGCGTGCGCCCGCTGTCGGGTCTGTCGTGGGGCCGCATCGCCGCGCTGGCCGGCACCGCCGGCGTGGGCTACTGCACGCTGGCGTACAGCGGCTTCTTCTTCGCGCCGGCGGCGCACGCGGCGGTGCTGATGCCCGGCTCGCTGCCCCTGTGGACCGCGCTCGCCGCGCTGTGGCTGCTGCACGAGCGCCTGACGCCGCAGCGCCTGGCCGGGCTGGCGCTGATCGTCGCCGGCGACCTGCTGGTCGGCGGCGCGAGCCTGTGGCGCGCCTTCGACGGCGACGGCACCTGGAAGGGCGACCTGCTGTTCCTCGGCGCGGCGGTGAGCTGGAGCCTGTACACGGTGCTGTGCCGGCGCTGGCAGGTCGACGCGGTGCCGGCGACGATGGCCATCGCAGTGGGCTGCCTCGCGAGCTTCGTGCCGCTGTACGCGGTGGGCGCGGCGCTGCGCTGGTGGCCGAGCGCGCTCGGCGACGCGCCGGCCACCGAGATCGCGCTGCAGGCGCTGTACCAGGGCGGGCTGGCGATGCTGGTGGCCGGCGTCGCGTTCACCTACGCGGTGCGCACCTTCGGCCCGGTGCGCACGACGATGGTCACCGCGCTGGTGCCGGGCATCGCGGCGCTGTCGGCGCTGGCATTGCTCGGCGAGCCGCTGGGCGCGCACGCGCTGGCCGGGCTGGCCTGCGTCACGCTGGGGCTGTTCGTCGGGCTGCGCGGCGCCGCCGCGCCGGCAACGCCGCGCGCGCTGGCGGCGACGCGATGAACGGGGCACCGGCGGTGGACGCGAAGCTCGTCGCGATCGACAGCTCGACCGAGCGCCTGGTGCTGGCGCTGCAGTCGCCGCAAGGCGGGTTCACGCTCGACGAGGAAGGCGGCGCGCGGGCGTCGGCGCGGCTTCTGCCGGCGCTGCACGAGCTGCTCGGGCGCGCCGGCATGGCGCTGCGCGAGCTGGACGCGATCGCGTACGCGCGCGGGCCCGGCGCCTTCACGGGGCTGCGCACCGCGTGCGCGGTGGCGCAGGGGCTGGCGCTGGGGCTGGGGCGGCCCGCGCTGCCGCTGGACAGCCTGCTCGTCGTCGCCGAGGCCGCGCGCGCGCAGGGCGCCGGCGACGACCTGTGGGTGGCGATGGACGCGCGCATGGACGAGGTCTACGCCGCGCGCTACTGCCACGACGGCACGCGCTGGCACGCGGCCGACCCGCCGGCGCTGTGGACGCTGCCGGCGCTGTCCGAGCGCTGGCGCACCGATCCGCCGGCGGCGGTGGCCGGCTCGGCGCTGGCAGCGTTCGGCGAGCGGCTCGGCCTGACCGCGGCCACGGCGGTGTGGCCCGACCTGCCCGGGCGAGCTGTCGCGCTGCTGCGCCTGGCCCGGGCGGCGTGGCGCGACGGCGCCGCGGTCGACGCCGCCGACGCGCTGCCGCTGTACCTGCGCGACAAGGTCGCGCTGACCACCGCCGAGCGCGCTGCCGTCCGGCCCGTCGGGCGATGAACGCGCTGCCGCAACCCGACGCGGCGCCGACGCTGGCGCCGATGCGGCTCGACGAGGTCGACGAGGTGATGTCCGTCGAGCTCAGCGCCTACAGCTACCCGTGGACACGGGGCAACGTCGTCGACTCGCTGGTCGCCGGCCACCTCGCCGAGGTGCTGCGCAGCGCCGAAGGCGAGCTGATCGGCTACTTCATCGCGATGCCCGGCGTCGACGAGATGCACCTGCTCAACATCGCGGTGGCGCCGGCGCACCGGCGCCTCGGCCACGCGCGGCACATGCTCGACGCGCTCGCGCGCCGGGCCCGCGAGCGTGGCGTGCGCACGCTGTGGCTCGAGGTGCGCGACAGCAACGTGCGCGCGCAGTCGCTGTACCGGCGCTACGGCTTCGTCGCGGTCGGCCGGCGGCGCGGCTACTACCCGGCGGCGGCCGGGCGGCGCGAGGACGCGGTGCTGATGAGCCTGTCGCTGGACGCGTCCAGCGCCGCGCTGGGGCCTGGCGATGCCGACTGAACGCCAGCGCGCGATGCTGCGCGAGATGGGCATCGGGCCGTGGTGGCCCGACGACGACGCGGCCCGCTCCGGCGACCCGGCGGCCTCCGCCGCGCCGGTCGCCTCGCCGCCTGCCGCGCCCGACGCCGCGCCGGTGGCGTCGGCGCTCGACACGCTGTCGTGGCCGGCGCTGCGCGAGGCGGTGGCGCAGTGCCGCGCCTGCGCGCTGTGCGAGCGGCGGCGCCAGACCGTGTTCGGCGTCGGCAACGAGCGCGCGCAATGGATGATCGTCGGCGAGGCGCCGGGCGAGCAGGAGGACCTGTTGGGCGAACCCTTCGTCGGCCCGGCCGGCCGGCTGCTCGACGCGATGCTGGCCGCGCTCGACCTCACGCGCGAGCCCGGCCCGCCCGAGCGTCAGGTCTACATCGCCAACACGCTGAAGTGCCGCCCGCCCGGCAACCGCAACCCGCAGCCCGACGAACTGGCGCGCTGCGAGCCGTTCCTCGTGCGCCAGATCCAGCTGGTGCAGCCGCGCATCCTGCTGGCGATGGGGCGCTTCGCGGTGCAGTCGCTGCTGCGCACCGACGAGCCGATCGGGCGGCTGCGCGGGCGCGTGCACGCCTACCGGGGCGTGCCGCTGGTCGTCACCTACCACCCGGCGTACCTGCTGCGCCAGCCGGCCGACAAGGCCAAGGCCTGGGACGACCTGTGCCTGGCCGCCGAGACGCTGGCGCGCCGCGGCGGCTGATCAGCCGCCGCCGGATGCGCTGCCGCCCGGCTTGCCGGGCCTGCGCGGGCGCTGCCAGCCGGCGATCGTGACCTGCTTCGCGCGCGCGATCGTCAGCTGGCCGGCGGGGGCCTGGCGCACGATCGTCGATCCGCCGCCGATCGTCGCGCCTTCGCCGACCACCACCGGTGCGATCAGCACGCAGTTCGAGCCGATGTGCACGTCGTCGCCGATCACGGTGCGGTGCTTGAAGGCGCCGTCGTAGTTCGCGGTGATGCTGCCCGCGCCGTAGTTGACGCGTTCACCGACCGTCGCGTCGCCGAGGTAGGCGAGGTGGTTCGCCTTGGCGCCGCGCGCCAGCGTCGAGTTCTTCACCTCGACGAAGTTGCCGACGTGCACCTCGTCGCCGAGCACCGCACCGGGGCGCAGCCGCGCGTATGGGCCGACGCGCGCCTCGGTGCCGACGCTGGCGCCCTCGAGGTGGCTGAAGGCGTCGATGCGCGCGCCGGCGGCCACCGTCGTGTCGCGCAGCACGCAGTGCGGCCCGACCCGCACGCCGTCGCCGAGCACGACGCGGCCCTCGAACACGCAGCCGACGTCGATCTCGACGTCGGCGCCGCACTCGAGCGTGCCGCGCAGGTCGAAACGCGCCGGGTCGGCCAGTCGCACGCCGGCGGTCATCAGCGCGTCGGCCTGGCGGCGCTGCAGCCGGCGCTCGAGGTCGGCGAGCTGCTGCGGGCTGTTGACGCCCAGCGCCTCGGTCTCGTCGACCACCGCGATGCCGGCCACCGGCACGCCGTCGGCCACCGCCATCGCGACGATGTCGGTCAGGTAGTACTCGCGCTGCGCATTGTCGTTGCCCAGGCGCGCCAGCCAGCGCCCGAGCGCCGCGGTGGGCGCGGCCATCATGCCGGTGTAGACCTCGCCGATCGCGCGCTGCGCCGGCGTCGCGTCCTTCTCTTCGACGATCGCCAGCACGCGCTCGCCGGTGGCGTCGCGCACGACGCGCCCGTAGCCGTGCGGGTCGGCCGGTGTCATCGTCAGCAGCACCAGCCGTTCGCCGCCGCAGGCGTCGAGCAGCGCGCGCGCGGTGGCGGTGGTCACCAGCGGCACGTCGCCGTTGAGGATCAGCGTCGTCGCGGCGGCGGGGTCGAGCGCAGGCGCCGCCTGCTGCACCGCGTGCCCGGTGCCCAGCTGCGGCATCTGGCGCACGCACACGCAGCCGCTGGCGGCCACCGCGGCCTCGACCTCGTCGGCGCCGTGGCCGGTGACGACCACGGTGCGTAACGCGGGCACGCCGGCGGCGGCGTCCAGAACATGCTGCAATAGGGCTCGTCCCGCCAGGCGGTGCAGCACCTTGGGCCGCTGCGACTTCATGCGCGTGCCGCGGCCGGCGGCGAGGATGACGGTGTTGTGCCCCATGCAGACGTCCTTGTTCAGCGCGCGGATTATCCGGTGGCTCGCCGCCGCGGCCGCGCTCGTGCTGGCGCTGGCCGTGACGGGTTGCAGCGCCTTGCGGCTGGGTTACAACCAGGGTCACGACCTGGCGTTCTGGTGGCTCGACGGCTACTTCGACTTCGACGCGGATCAGGCCCCGCGCGTGCGCGAGGCGCTGCGCGGCTGGTTCGCGTGGCACCGCGCGAACGAATTGCCGGGGTACGCGATGTTGCTCGCCGAGGCGCGGCGCGAGGTGCTGGAGCCGGCGCAGGCGGCGCAGGCCTGCCGCTGGGTCGACACGCTGACGCAGCGCGGCGAGGCCGGGGTGCGCCAGGCGCTGCCCTGGCTCGCCGACGTGGCGGTGTCGCTGACCCCGGCGCAGCTGGCGCACCTGGAACAGCGCTTCGACAAGGCCAACGTCGACTTCCGCGAGGAGTTCCTGCAGCGCGACGCCGACGCGCGTCGCCAGGCGTCGTTCAAGCGCGCGCTCGACCGCTTCGAGAACATCTACGGCCGCTTCGACGCCGCGCAGCGTGAACGTCTGGCGCAGGTGGTCGCGGCCTCGCCCTTCGACGCCGAGCGCTGGTTCGCCGAGCGCCTGCAGCGCCAGCACGACCTGCTGTCGACGCTGCGTGCCATGCAGGCACTGCCGGCCGAGCAACGCACGCCGGCACGTGCGCGCCAGGCGCTCGACGGCGTCGTCGAGCGTTTCGCCCGCTCGCCGCGCGACGCGTACCGCGACCACCAGCGCGAGCTGCGCGCGTACAACTGCGCGGCCTTCGCGACGCTGCACAACCTGACGACGCCGGCGCAGCGCCAGCGCGCGGCGGCCAAGCTGCGTGGGTGGGAGGACGACGCGCGCGTGCTGATGGCCAGCGGCGGCTGAGTGCCGCGGCGCCGGCCGAGGCCGGCCTGACGCGGCCCGCTCAGGCGTCGCGCGCGAGCCGTACCGCCGGCGCTGCCGGCGCCGCGCAGGTCTCGTCGTCGTCGAACGCGATGTCGCCGTCGGGGTCGGGCACGCCGGTGCGCTGCAGCGTCTCGAACGGGTACAGCCGCTTGTCCATCAGGTGCGACGGCACGACGTGGGCCAGCGCGCTGAACATGTTGTCGATGCGCCCCGGGAAACGCCGGTCCCAGTCGCGCAGCATCTGCTTGATCTGCGCGCGCTGCAGGTTGGGCTGGCTGCCGCACAGGCTGCACGGGATCACCGGGTAGCGCCGGTGCATGGCCCAGCGCTCGAGGTCGACCTCGGCGACGTAGGCCAGCGGGCGGATCACGACGTGGCGGCCGTCGTCGCTGACCAGCTTCGGCGGCATGCCCTTGAGGCGGCTGCCGAAGAACATGTTCATCAGCAGCGTCTGCAGCATGTCGTCGCGGTGGTGGCCGAGCGCGATCTTGGTCGCGCCCAGCTCGCTGGCGACGCGGTACAGGATGCCGCGGCGCAGCCGCGAGCACAGGCTGCACATCGTCTGCCCCTCGGGGATCAGTCGCTTGACGATCGAATACGTGTCCTGCGTCTCGATGTGGAACGGCACGCCCTGCGAGCGCAGGTAGTCGGGCAGCACGTCGGCCGGAAAGCCCGGCTGCTTCTGGTCGAGGTTGACGGCGACGACGTCGAACGCCACCGGCGCGCGCCGGCGCAGCGCGAGCAGGATGTCGAGCAGCGCGAAGCTGTCCTTGCCGCCCGAGACGCAGACCATGACCTTGTCGCCGGCCTCGATCATGCGGTAGTCGGCGATCGCCTGGCCGACCTGGCGGTGCAGGCGCTTGTCGAGCTTGCGCAGCTCGAACGCGGCGCGGCGCGGGTCGGCGGCGACGGTGGCGGCGGCGGTGTCAGTCGGGTACGGCGGCATGGACGTCGATGTCGACGGAGGCTCCGTCGCAATCCGGAAAGATGTTCGGCTTGGTGATGCGCACCTGCACGCGCTTGACGCTGCGCCGCGCGAGCAGGCGCTGCGCGATGCGCCCGGCCAGCGTCTCGAGCATGTTCACGTGGCCGGCGCCGGTTTCCTCGAGCACCGCGTCGCGCAGGTGGCGGTAGTCGAGCACGTGGTGCACGTCGTCGGCCGCGGGCACGAGGTCGGCGCCGTGCTGCTCGACGCGCACGCTGACCAGCAGCGGCTGGCGCGCGGTCAGCTCGTGGTCGAGGATGCCGACGCTGGCCATCACGCGCAGCCGGTCGACCGACAGCCGGCGCAGCGCGGACGGGTGGGCGTGTCGCGGTGAGGTCATGGCAGGTAGCCGAAGTCGCGGTCGTGCGGCTGCAGGTGCTGGCCGGCATCGACGAGGATCGTGGTGCCGGTGCTCGCGCGCGCATCCAGCAGGTACCGCACCGCCTGTGCGACGTCGGCCGGCCGCGCCCCGTAGCCGAGCAGCGCGCGCGACTGCAGGCGCGCGAGCTTGGCGTCGTCGATCTGCGCGCTGCCCAGCGTGAGTCCCGGCGCGACGCCGCACACGCGCACCTGCGGCGCCAGCGCCTGCGCGAGCAGCGTCGTCGCGCACTCGAGCGCCGCCTTCGACAGCGTGTACGACAGGCAGTCGGGGTTCGGATTCCACAGCTTCTGGTCGAGCAGGTTGACGACGCAGCCCGGCTCGGCGGCGCCGCGCTCGCGCCGGTGTGCGTGCAGCGCGCGCGCGAGCACGATCGCCGGCGCGGTGTTGGCGCGCCAGTGGCGTTCCATCGCCGCGTAGCCGAAGTCGTCGACGCGGTCGGGCTCGAACAGCGACGCGTTGTTGACCACCGCGTCGAGGCGGCCGAAGCGCGCGACGACGGCCGGCACCAGCGCGGCGCACGCCGCCTCGTCGGCGAGGTCGGCGGCGAAGGCGGCGGCGTCGGCGCCCGCGGCGCGCGCGTCGGACAGCGTCGCGCCGGCGTCCGAGCGGTGGTGGTGCAGCGCGACGTCGCGGCCGTGGTGCGCCAGGTGCAGCGCGATCTCGCGGCCGAGGCGCCGCGCGCTGCCGGTGACCAGGACGACGGGGCGATGGCCCATGGGTGCTTCCTACAATGCCGCGATGCCAGTGCAACCAGCCGCCAGTGTATCGACGCCCCTGGTGCAGCTGATCCGCCGGCACATCGCCGACGCCGGCGGCTGGATCGGCTTCGACCGCTTCATGGACCTGGCGCTGTACGCGCCGGGGCTGGGCTACTACGCACGCGACGCGCGGCAGTTCGGCTGGCTGCCCGGATCGGGCAGCGACTTCGTCACTGCGCCCGAGATGTCGCCGTGGTTCGCCCGCGCGCTGGCACGACAGCTCGCGCAGTGGCTCGACGAGGCCGGTGCCGACACGGTGTGGGAGTTCGGCGCCGGCTCGGGGGCGCTGGCGGCGCAACTGCTCGACGCGCTCGGCGAGCGCGTGCGCCGCTACGCGATCGTCGACCTGTCGGGGGCGCTGCGCGCGCGCCAGCACGAACGGCTGCGGCGCTTCGGCGCGCGCGTCGAGTGGCTCGACCGGCTGCCCGAGCGCTTCCACGGCGTGCTGCTCGGCAACGAGGTGCTCGACGCGATGCCGGTGCAACTGCTGCGCTGGGACGGCGCGCACTGGTGCGAGCGCGGCGTCGCCGACGACGGCCGTGGCTTCACCTGGGCCGACCGCCCCACCCCGCTGCGTCCGCCGCGGCAGTCCGGCTTCGTCGCCGGCACGGTGACCGAGATCCACCCCCGCGCGCGCGCCTTCGTCGCCACGCTGGCCGAGCGGCTCGAGCGCGGCGCGGCGCTGTTCGTCGACTACGGTTTCCCCGAGGCCGAGTACTACCACCCGCAGCGCATCGGCGGCACGCTGATGTGCCACCGCGCGCACCGCGCCGACACCGACGCGCTGGCCGACGTCGGCGACAAGGACATCACCGCGCACGTCGACTTCACCGGCATCGCGCTGGCCGCGCAGGACGCCGGCGCCGAGGTGCTGGGCTACACGTCGCAGGGGCGGTTCCTGATCAACTGCGGGCTGCCGGCGCTGCTGGCCGACGCCGACGCGCGCGAGCGCGCGCACGCCCACCGGCTGATCGCCGAGCACGAGATGGGCGAGCTGTTCAAGGCGCTCGCGTTCGGGCGCGGCGTCGGCGACGCGCCGCTGGGCTTCGCCGCCGGCGACCGCACGCACACGCTGTAGGGGCACGCCGTGCGCTGGCTGATCGTGTTCCTGCTCGCGTTCGTGCTGTTCAACGGGCTGCGCGGCTGGCTCGAACGCATCGGCCTGGGGCGGCTGCCGGGCGACTTCAGCTTCCGTCTCGGCGGGCGCGACTGGTACGTGCCGCTGGCCAGCAGCCTGCTGCTGAGCCTGATCGCGATGGGCATCGGCGCGCTGATCTGACGCCGGCGCTTCAGTCTTCGATCGTCCACTCGTGCGCGCAGGCGCGGCAGCGCACCTGCAGCGGCGCGGCGCGCGGCGCGTCGACCACCTCGAGCCGACCGTAGGTCTGGCACTGCGCGCACACCGCCTGGTTGGCGACGCGCTCGGCGTGCAGCAGCAGGTACAGGTAGCGGCGCAGCGCGACGATGCCCACGCCCGCGCAGATGATGATCGCCGCGAGGTTGCCCAGCCGCGCGTCGCCGCGGCTGTCGCCCAGCGCCTCGAAGGCGCCGAGGATGCCGATGGTGCACAGGAAGGTCAGCACCATCCAGCCGTGGCTGCCGAGCAGCTCGCGTTCGTACCACTTGCGGAACCCGTGCTTGCGGATGCCCTCGGCCAGGCGCATGCGTCCTCCTGCGTCGCCGCCACGCCGCCGGGGTCGGTGCGGCGGCGCGACGGCGTGAGCGTAGCGCGGCGCACCGCGGTGCGCGCGGCGCGGCCTCAGAACCCCGCGTCGCGCAGCGCCTGCACGCGGGCGCGGCGGATCGCCTCGCCCACCTCGCGGCCCTGGCGGCCGCCGCCGGCCGCCAGGGCCGCGACGGCGGCCGTGTCGACGCCGCGCGCCACCGCGAGCGCGCGGCGCAGCCGCTCGCGCGGCGCGTAGGGCCGCTGCTCGAAACCGGCGCGGCCGCGTGCGTCGCACTCGCAGGCCAGCAGCAACTGCTCGAAGCGCGCCGGCCGGCGCAGCGCGTCGCCGCGCTCGAGCAGACGCAGCAGCGCCTCGGCGCCGAGCGCGCCGCTGGCGTGCACGTGACCATGCTCACGCGCGGCGAGCACGGCGAGCTCGTGGCAGTCGGTGGGCACCCTCAGCCGCCGGCCGATCGCCTCGACGAGCCGCACGCTGCGCGCCTCGTGCCCGAGGTGGCGCGGCCACTCGCCGGGCGGCGTCGTGCCCTTGCCGAGATCGTGGCCGACGCAGGCCCAGCGCACCGGCAGCGGCGCGTCGAGGCGTGCGGCGACATCGAGCACGAGCAGCAGGTGCTCGCCGCAGTCGACCTCGGGGTGGTGCTCGGCCGGCTGCGGCACGCCCCACAGCCGGTCGACCTCGGGCAGCAGCACGGCCAGCGCGCCGCAGTCGCGCAGCACCTCGAACAGGCGCGCCGGCCGTGCCTCCATGAGCCCGCGCGACAGCTCCTGCCACACGCGCTCTGGCACCAGCGCGTCGACCTCGCCGGCGTCGACCAACCGGCGCATCAGCACCAGGGTCTCGGGCGCGATCGTGAAGTCGTGGAAGCGCGCGGCGAAACGCGCGACGCGCAGGATGCGCACCGGGTCCTCGGCGAAGGCGTCGGAGACGTGGCGCAGCACGCGCAGCGCCAGGTCGCGTCGCCCGCCGAAGGGGTCGACGATCTCGCCGCTGCCGGGGTCGAGCGCCATCGCGTTGATCGTCAGGTCGCGCCGCGCCAGGTCCTGCTCGAGCGTCACCGACGGGTCGGCGTGGAACTCGAAGCCGTGGTAGCCGCGCGCGACCTTGCGCTCGGTGCGCGCCAGCGCGTACTCCTCGCCGCTGTGCGGGTGCAGGAACACCGGGAAGTCGCGTCCGACCGGGCGGAAGCCGGCGGCGAGCATCTGCTGCGGGGTCGCACCGACGACGACGTGGTCGACGTCGCCGCCGTGGCGGCCGAGCAGGCGGTCGCGCACGGCTCCGCCGACGATGTACGAGCGCATGGCGACGCAGTCTAGTGCCGCACCGACGGCCGACGCGAACCACCCGCCCGAAGCGCCTTCGGCGCCTGCGCCTCGAAGGTGGGGCCGCGGCGGCGGATCGGCAGCGCCGGACGCGCGGCGGCGCTGCGGACGCGACGGCGGCGTCGCACGCCGGCGTGGCACCGGTGCATCGTCGCCCCCGCACCCAGGGGGGGTCGTGGCACGCCGCGAAGTGCGTGATCGCTTAGTCTTCGCGCCATGGATCGGGACCTGGGCAGGGTGCAGTGAAGCGGGGTGCGGGCCCGTCGGCGGTGGCGTTGCTCGCGCTGGCCTGCACGCTCGGCGCCGGCGTGCCGGCGACGGCTGCCGCGCGCGAGGCGGTGCACGAGGTCGACGCCGCCGTGTCGTTCGCACCCGGCACGGTGCCCGTGCCGCGGCGCCTGGCCATGCGCGCGTCGGCACCGGCACCGCGTGCGGCGCCGATCGCACCGCAGACCTATGCGCTGCTCACCTCGCTGGCTGCGCTCGGTGCCGCTGGTGCGCTGGCCGCGCTGGGTCAGCCGCGGTGGGCGCGTGCGCGCAGCGGCGTCAGTCGCGCCCGTCCGGCGCCGCTGCCCAGGTAGGTCGGCACCACCGCCTCGAGCGACGCCGGCTCGATGCCCAGCGCGGCCAGGCCGGGCAGGGCGCCGGTGGCGACGCTGGGCACCTGCATCGAGAGCAGGTTGTCGCGCGACATCAGCGGCTCGCCGGGCATCAGTTCCATCACCCGCGCCTGCAGCGCCGCCAGTGCCGGCGGCAGCGGGATCACCGCGCGCTCGCAGCCGGCATGGCGGCCGGCCAGCCGCACGAGGTCGGCCAGCGTCAGTTCGCGCGGGCCGGCGCATTCGTAGGTCTGTCCCGCGGTGCGCGGCTGCTCGAGGCAGCGCACGATCGCGCGCGCGACGTCGCGCACCCACACCGGCTGGAAACGCGCGTCGGCGCCGGCCAGCGGGACGACCGGGAACACCCGCTGCAGCGCGGCGAACAGGTTCAGCAGCCGGTCCTCGGCGCCGAAGATCACCGACGGGCGCAGCAGCGTCAGGTCGAGCCCGGCCTGCGCGAGCGCCGCCTCGCCGCCGGCCTTGGAGCGCAGGTACATCGACGGCGCGTCGGCGGCCACGCCGAGCGCGCTGACGTGCACGACCCGTTTTACGCCGGCGCGCCGGCAGGCTTCGCCGAGGCGGCGCGGCCACTCGACGTGCAGCTGCTCGAAGCGTCGCTGGTCGCCGTGCAGCACGGCGATCAGGTGCACCACCGCGTCGCGCCCGGCCAGCAGGCGGTCGAGCGCGCCGGCGTCGCCGACGACGTCGGCCTCGACGACCTCGACGGTGGGCAGCGACTGGATCGCGCGTGCGTGCGCGAGGCGGCGCGTCGCCACGGCGACGGTGGCGCCGCCGCCGCCGGCGCGTTGCACCAGCTCGGCGCAGGTGGCGCGTCCGACGAAGCCGGTGCCGCCGAGCAGCAGGACGTTGTTCATCGACATGGCGTGGTCAGGGTTCGAGGCCGCCGGACTCGGCCGCCGCCGCGCCGATGCGCGCACCCAGCAGCGCGCGCAGCGACGGTGGCCGGTCGGCGAGCCGCGCCGCATAGTACGCGGCGTTCGACAGCACCTTCTTGACGTAGTCGCGAGTTTCGCCGAACGGGATGCTCTCGGCCCAGATCGCGGTCTCGACCTCGGGGCCGTCGCGCCAGCGCCGCGGCCGGCCCGGGCCGGCGTTGTAGGCGGCAGCGGCCAGCGCCGCCGAGCCGTCGAAGTCGTCGAGCACCTGGCGCAGGTAACCGGTGCCCAGCGTCAGGTTGGTCTCCAGATCGTCGAGCATGCGTGGCGTGAACGCCATCCCGAGCCGCCGTGCCACCGACCGTGCCGTGGCCGGCATCACCTGCATCAGGCCGGACGCTCCGGCGTGCGAGCGCGCGTCGGTGACGAAACGCGACTCCTGGCGGATCAGCCCGTAGACGTAGGCCGCGTCGACGCCGCTGGCGTCCGCGCGTGCGAGCACCTGCTCGCGGTACGGCAGCGGAAACCGCTGCCCGACGTCGATCTCGCTGCGCGTGCGCTCGCTGGTGTGGATGCAGCGGTCCCACACCTCGCGCTCGCAGGCCAGATCGGCGGCGGCGAGCAGCTCGCGGTCGTCCATGCCGAGCAGCGAGAAGTTCCACTCGCGCACGCCCTCGCTGCGCAACCCCAGCGCGAACGCGTGCAGCGCCCGCGCCAGCCCGGCATGCCGGCGCGCGGCCGCGCGTTCGTCGGCCGACGGCGGTCGCGGGCGCGGCGGCAGCGCCAGCGGCCGGTCGAGTTCCTCGGCGGCGAGCTTGCCGTAGAAGTGCATCTGCGTGGCGATGCCGGCCAGCGCCGCGCGCGCCGCAGCCCGTGCGGCAACGCCGGCGTCGCCGTCGGGGGCCAGCGCCAGTTCGGCGCGGGCGCGCCAGTAGACCCAGGCGGCATCGGCGCGCATCGTCTCGGGCATCGCGTCGATCGCGTCGCGCACCGTGGCCCACTGCGGGGTCGCCTCGCGCAACGCCGCGCGCACCTGCCAGGCGAGCGCGTCGTCCGAGCCCATGTCACCGCCGCGGCGCGCCAGTGCCTGGGCGCGCGCGTAGCGCTCGAGCGCCTGCGGCGCGCGTTCGATCGCGCTCCAGCGTGCGACCTGGCCCCAGGCCCAGGCGGCGGACCCGGCGGGCAGCCGCGACGCCGGCCCCGCTTCCAGCGCCTGCGCCGCGCGGTCGGCGTCGATCGCCGCGAGCCGCGCGACGGCCAGTTCGTCGAGCCGGTCACCGCGGCGCGACGCAGGCACCCGCGCGAGCAACCGCTCGGGGCGGTCCCACCAGCCGGTCGGCAGCGCCGGCGCGGGGTCGAGCAGCGCCAGTGCCTGGCGCGCCGCGGCGGCGCGCGACTGCTCGACGGCCAGCCGCACCTTGCGCCACACGTCGTCGGCCGTGAACACGCCGTCGGCAAGCAGCGTGCGCGCCAGCAGCTGGCAGCCGTCGTCGGCGTCGCGCTGCGCCAGCCACGCGGCGCGCGCGCGGTCGCCGACGTCGACACCACGCGCGTGCGCGGCCGACAGCGCGTGGCAGTGGACCTCGCGGTCGTCGTTCATGCGAAAGCGCGGCAGTTCGCGCTCGAACCGTGCCCAGTCGCGGCGACGGCCGAGCTCGAGCAGCCAGTCGTTGCGCAGACGGTCCT
This sequence comes from Azohydromonas sp., assembly GCF_035325925.1. Lineage (NCBI taxonomy): Bacteria > Pseudomonadati > Pseudomonadota > Betaproteobacteria > Burkholderiales > Sphaerotilaceae > Azohydromonas > Azohydromonas sp. Next base: position 64,073 of record NZ_DAOKZA010000016.1, read on the forward strand.
CGACGTAGCTGCCGCTGCGGCGTGCGTAGAAGGCCTCGACCTCGCCGGCGCCGGTGTCGCGCAGCCGGCGGCTCAGCGCCCAGTAGTCGACCCAGGGGGCGAGGGGGTGCCCGGCCGCGTCGACACGCTCGTGCAGCGCTTCCAGGCGCGGGGCGTCGCCCCGGCGCCAGGCCTCGCGCGCCTCGAGCACCAGCGCGTCGGCGCCGTGGCCCTGCGCGCCGGCGCTGCCGGCAGCCAGCAGCGACGACACGAGCGCGGCGATCGACGCGCGGCGCCAGCGTGCGGGGCGAGGCGGTCGTGGCGTGGGCGGCGCAGGTTCGGCCATGCGGCCGATTGTGCGCAGTGCGCCGGGAACGCCGTCGTGGGAAAAGCCACGCCACAAGGTGCCTCGAGTCGTCGCCGGGCCGCCCCAAGACGAGTCGACCCCCTCGGGGGGTGGGCCGGGTGCAGGCCGGCCCCGGGGGCCCGCAGTCGTCGCCGGGCCGCCCCAAGACGAGTCGACCCCCTCGGGGAGACTCACTGCGCCTCGCCGAGCGCCGCGCGCGAGCGTTGTGCCTGTGCCAGCAGCCACTGCTCGAAGTCACGCAGTTCGGGTCGGTCGGCGGCCGCGGCGCCGCGCGCCAGCCAGTACGCGTACGGCGACCCGGTGCGTGCGGCCGTCCCGAACGGCTCGACGAGGTCGCCGCGCTGCAGCGGCTCGTCGACCATCGCCAGGCGCGCCAACGCGACCCCCTGCCCGGCCAGCGCCGCTTGGATCTGCTGGTAGGTGTAGTCGAGCACCACCCAGCGCGCCGGTTCGAGCGTCGGCACGCCCTGACGCTGCAGCCAGTGGCGCCAGCTGACGAACTCGCCGCTGGCACGGCGATCCTCCTCCTCGAGCAGCGTGTGTCGTGCGAGATCGTCCGGCCGCTCGAGCGGCGGGGCGCGGCCGCGCCGCACCTGATCGGCGAGCGACGCGCCGACCACCGGGCCGAGCACCTCGCCGAACAGCCGGCGCGCGCCGGCGGGGGCATCGTCGGGGTGGCAGTAGCGCAGCACGACGTCGAGTTCGGGGTCGTCGAGGTCGGCCAGCGCGTCGGTGGCCGACACGCGGATGTCGATGTCCGGGTGCTCCTGCTGGAACGACGGCAGCCGCGGCAGCAGCCACAGCGACGCGAACGACGCGAAGGTCGAGACGCTGACCCGGCGTCGCCCGCGCGCCACGCGGATCTGGCGCACCGTTGCGTCGAGCCGCTGCAGCATCGGTTCGAGCGCGCGCCGCAGTTGCTGCCCGGCCGGCGTCAGCTCGACGTGGCGCGTGCCGCGCTGGAACAGCGCCGCGCCGAGTTCGTCCTCGAGCGCGCGGATCTGCCGGCTGATCGCCGACTGCGTCAGGTGCAGTTCCTCGCCGGCGGCGCGAAAGCTCAGACGTCGCGCGACGGCGTCGAAGGCGCGCAGCGCACCGATGCCGAGCGGCCGTCGACGAGTCGTCGTATTCATGAGCTTGGAGCATCAATCACGAACCGAACCCTCATTGGACGGATCGGGCAACGGCATCGATCATTCTCACTTACAGAGACCCGGTCGGAGGCCGAAGATGAACCCCTCGATGATGCACGATTCGCAACAATCCGGCGACCGCCTGCTGCGCCAGCAGGTGCGCCGTCTGCGGCGCGCCGCGCGCGCGCGGCGGCTGGTGGTGCGCCAGGGGCTGCTGTGGGTCACGCCGACCGCCACCCTCGAGCGGCCGGCCACCGATCGATGGGTGGCCGCCGGCGACGCGCTGGACCTCGCGCCCGGCGTCGAGTGGCTGGTGCAGGCCTGGACCGACACCGACTTCGAACTGCTCGACCACCCCGCGACCGCGCCGGCGGGCCGCGCGTCGTGGGTGCATTGGCTGCACCGGCGCTGGCGTGCCCGCACCGGCGCCGGCGCGCCGGCGCCTTGCCCCGGCTGACGCGGCCGCGCGCCCCGGCACAATGCGGCGATGTCCGACGCCGCGCCGCCCCCGTCGTTCCTGCCTTCGCGCGACAAGGCGCTGCTGCGCCGGCAGCTGCAGGCCGAGCGGCAGGCGCTCGTCGACCGCCATCGTCGCGCGATGCACCTGCAGGACGTGTTGCGCGTGTGGCTGGTGGGCCGGCGCGAGACGACGATCGGCGCGTACTGGCCGATCAAGGGCGAGTTCGACGCGCTGCCGGCGCTGTACCGCTGGAGCGAGGCCGACGCTCGGCGCCGCATCGGGCTGCCGGTGGTCGACCGCGACAGCCGCCAGCTGCGCTTCCACGTCTGGTACCCCGGCTGCCCGATGGAGGACGACGCCTACGGCATCCCGAAGCCGAAGGACACCGAGGCCTTCGAGCCGCAGCTGCTGCTGGTGCCCTGCGTCGGCTTCGGCCCGCACGGCGTGCGCCTGGGCTACGGCGGCGGCTTCTACGACCGCACGCTGGCGGCGCTGTCTCCGCGCCCGACCACGGTGGGCGTCGGCTACGCGCACGGCTTCATCCCCTGGCTGCGACCCGAGCCGCACGACGTGCCGCTCGACGCGATCCTCACCGAGGACGGCGTGGCCTGGCAGCGCGACGAGTGACGCTCAGCCGCCGAGGCCGACCCGGCGGCAGATCTCCAGCGTCGGTGCGGCCTGGTTCATCGTGTAGAAGTGCAGCCCCGGCACGCCGGCGCAGGCGAGCCGGTCGACGAGGGCGGTGACCACGTCGAGGCCGAAGGCGCGGATCGACGCGACGTCGTCGCCGAAGCCCTGCAGCCGCAGGCGGATCCAGCGCGGGATCTCGGTGCCGCAGTTGTCGGCGAACCGGATGATGCCGCTGGCGTTGGTGATCGGCATGATGCCCGGCACGATCGGGATCGTCACGCCCAGCGCGCGCACGTCGTCGACGAAGCGCCAGTAGGCGTCGGCGTTGAAGAACATCTGCGTGATCGCCGAGTCGGCGCCGGCGCGCACCTTGGTGGCGAAGGCCTGCAGGTCGTCGGCCGGCGTGCGCGCCTGCGGGTGCATCTCGGGGTAGGCGCCGACCTCGACGTGGAAGTGCGCACCGGTTTCGGCGCGGATGAACGCCACCAGGTCCGACGCGTGGCCGAACTCGCCGAGCGCCGGGGCGCCGTAGCCGCTGGGCAGGTCGCCGCGCAGCGCCACGATGCGGCGGATGCCGGCGGCGCGGAACTGTGCCAGCTGCGCGCGGATCGAGTCGCGGCTGGCGCCGATGCAGCTGAAGTGCGGCGCCGCGTCGACGCCTTCGGCGAGGATCGCCTGCACCGCCTGCAGCGTGCCGGCCTGCGTCGAGCCGCCGGCGCCGTAGGTCACCGAGCAGAACTCGGGCCGCAGCGCGTACAGCCGGCGCCGAGCGTCGGCGAGCCTGGCCTCGCCTTCGGGCGACTTCGGGGGAAAGAACTCCAGGCTCAGCGGGGGTCTGCGCGCGGTCGTCACGGTCGGTCTCCAGCGCGTGCGGGGCGCGCCCACACGAAGAACTCGGTGTTGCCGTCGCCGCCGGGCAGCGCGCTGGCGAACCAGCGCCGCACGGCCAGCCCGGCGTCGGTGCACGCGGCTTCGATGCGCACGCGCACGCGGTCGTACAGCGCCGCGTCCCTGACCAGGCCACCGCGCGCGATGTCGCGCGGCTGCAGTTCGAACTGCGGCTTGACCAGCAGCAGCAGGTCGCCGTCGGCGGCCTGCAGCGGTGCGAGCGCCGCCAGCACCCGGGTCAGCGAGATGAACGACAGGTCGCCGGTGACGAGGCCGAAGCCGCCGGCGGGCCACTCGGCGCCGAGCGCGGCGGCGTCGAGCGCGCGTGCGTTCAGGCCCTCGAACACCGCCACGCGGGCGTCGGCGCGCAGCCGCGCGAGCAGCTGGCCGTGGCCGACGTCGACGCCGACCACGCGCGCCGCGCCGCGCGCGAGCAGCACGTCGGTGAACCCGCCGGTGCTCTGGCCGACGTCGAGGCAAGTGCGCCCGCGCACGTTGATGCCGGTGGCGTCCAGCGCGGCTTCGAGCTTGACCCCGCCGCGCGACGCCCAGCGCAGCTCGGCGTCGTCGACCACCTCGACGGTGCAGCCGGCGGGCAGTTCGTCGCCGGCCTTGCGCGGCACCGTCCACCCCCGCGGGCCCAGCCAGCGCACCGCGCCGCGCGCGATCAGCCGCTGCGCCGCCGAACGGGTCGGCGCCAGGCCCTGCGCGACGAGCAGCTGGTCGGCGCGCATCTCGGCTCAGCCCCCCGCCTCGCCGGCCGGGCGACCGTTCGCGTACGGGCCGAGCGCCGCGGCGACGAAGCGGTTGGCCGGCGCGGCCAGCCCGGCGCGTTCGCTGCGCCGCACGACCGCGGCGGCGAGCCACGGCAGCTCGAGCGCCCGGCCGGCTTCGAGGTCGTGCAGCATCGATGCCTTCATGCCCGCCGGCAACGTGTCGACGAAGGCGAGCTGACGCTCGACGAAGTCGTCGCCCAGCGCGACGCCCTCGGCGCACGCCAGCGCGTGTGCCTCCGACATGACATCGCGCAGCAAGCGGCGCAGCGCCGGGTCGGCGCGCGTGGCGCCGATCGGCAGCCGGGTCAGCGCGGTCAGCCCGCTCAGGCCGACGAGGAACACGAACTTCTCCCACACGACGCGGCGGATGTCGTCGCCGACGCGGCGCGCCAGCAGCTCGGCGACCTCGACGCCGTTCTGCAGCGGCAGCACGACCGTGCCGGGGCGCACCAGCGCCGGCAACGCGGCGGCCGCGGCCTCGGCGTCGGGCAGCTTGACCGCGAACAGCACCAGGTCGGCCGGCGGCAGCCCGGCCGCGTCGTCGGCGACGGCGACCTCGCGCAGGTGCAGGTCGCCCAGCGCGCTGGTCACGCGCAGACCCTGCTCGCGCAGCGCCTGTGCGTGACGGCCGCGCGCCAGGAACGCCACCGGCTCGCCGGCCGCGGCGAGCCGGGCACCGAAGTAGCCGCCGATGCCGCCGGCGCCGACGATGACGATCTGCATGGGGACCTCCGCGTCGCTCGACGCCGGCGGCCGTGGCCGCCGCGCCGTCAGTAGCGGTACGTGTCGGGCTTGTACGGACCCTGGCGGGGCACGCCGAGGTAGCCCGCCTGCTCTTCGGTCAGCTCGGTGAGCATCGCGCCGAGCTTGGCCAGCTGCAGCCGCGCGACCTTCTCGTCAAGGTGCTTGGGCAGCGTGTACACCTTGCCGACCTCGTAGTAGTCGGCGTGCGTGAACAGCTCGATCTGCGCGATCGTCTGGTTCGCGAACGAGCTCGACATCACGTAGCTCGGGTGGCCGGTGGCGCAGCCCAGGTTCACCAGGCGCCCCTTGGCGAGCAGGATGATGCGCTTGCCGTCGGGGAAGATCACGTGGTCGACCTGCGGCTTGATGTTCTCCCACTGGTACTGCTTCAGCGACGCGACGTCGATCTCGTTGTCGAAGTGGCCGATGTTGCAGACGATCGCCTGGTCCTTCATCTTCGCCATGTGCTCGAACGTGACGACGTCCTTGTTGCCGGTGGCGGTGACGAAGATGTCGGCCTTGTCGCAGGCGTAGTCCATGGTCACGACGCGGTAGCCCTCCATCGCCGCCTGCAGCGCGCAGATCGGGTCGATCTCGGTGATCCACACCTGCGCCGACAGCGCGCGCAGCGCCTGCGCCGAACCCTTGCCGACGTCGCCGTAGCCAGCCACGACGGCGATCTTGCCGGCGACCATCACGTCGGTGGCGCGCTTGATGCCGTCGACCAGCGACTCGCGGCAGCCGTACAGGTTGTCGAACTTGCTCTTCGTGACGCTGTCGTTGACGTTGATCGCGCGGAACATCAGCTCGCCGCGCGCGGCCATCTGCTTGAGGCGGTTGACGCCGGTGGTCGTCTCCTCGGTGACGCCGACGATCTGCGCGCTCTTGCGGCTGTACCAGGTCGGGTCCTCGGCCAGCTTCGCGCGGATCGCGGCGAACAGCACGCGCTCCTCCTCGCTGCCGGGGTTCGCCAGCAGCGACGCGTCCTTCTCGGCGCGCTTGCCCAGGTGCATCAGCAGCGTCGCGTCGCCGCCGTCGTCGAGGATCATGTTCGGGCCTTCGTGCTCGACGCCCCTCGGCCCGAACTCGAAGATGCGGTGCGTGTAGTCCCAGTAGTCGGCCAGCGTCTCGCCCTTGTAGGCGAACACCGGCGTGCCCTGCGCGGCCAGCGCGGCGGCGGCGTGGTCCTGCGTGCTGAAGATGTTGCAGCTGGCCCAGCGCACCTGCGCGCCCAGCGCCTGCAGCGTCTCGACGAGCACTGCGGTCTGGATCGTCATGTGCAGGCTGCCGGTGATGCGCGCGCCGTTCAGCGGCTGGCCGGCGGCGTACTCGTCGCGGATCGCCATCAGGCCGGGCATCTCGGTCTCGGCGATGCGGATCTCCTTGCGGCCCCAGTCGGCGAGCGACAGGTCGGCCACGGCATGGTCCTTGTCGTGCAGGGGCTTGATGACGGCGTTCATCGGCGGGTCTCCGGGGTTCACGGGCTGGAAAACCACCGGGCCGCGCGCCTTGGCAGGCTCACCCACGCGCAGACTCGGTGCGGGTGAGCGCCGTTGCGATGTCGGTCGTCCGACACTCCGAGCCTGGGGCCGGCGCCGCGGGTGCGGCCGGGCCTTGCAACGCTCCTCGGAAACGGCGCGCAGTGTAGCAGCGCGCCGGCGTGCGCGTCGGCCCCCGGCGCGATGGCCCGCGCCGCTGTGGGAGACTGCCGCGATGCCCTTGCCGACCGACGATACGCTGCTGCCGCTGGCGACCGTGCCGGCGGCGCAGTGGCGCACGCTCGACGGCGTGCTCACCGACGTCGACGACACGCTGACCGCCGACGGCGCGGTCGAGCCGGCGGCGCGGCAGGCGCTTCGCGCGCTCGCCGACGCCGGCGTGCCGGTGATCGCGGTCACCGGACGGCCGGTGGGCTGGAGCGAGCCGCTGGCGCGCGCCGAGCCACTGGCCGCGGTCGTCGCCGAGAACGGCGGCGCGATGTGGCGGCGCGTCGGCGGCGCGCTGCGGCTCGAGTTCGCGCAGGACGACGCGACGCGCGACGCCAACGTCAAGCGCCTGCGCGCGTGCGCCGAGGCCGTGCTGCGCGAGGTGCCGGGCAGCGTGCTGGCGCGCGACAGCGCCGGGCGGCGCACCGACATCGCCGTCGACCACGGCGAGTTCGCCCACCTCGACGCGGCGCAGGTCGACGCGGTGGTCGCGGTGATGCGCCGCCACGGCCTGCACGCCACCGTCAGCTCGATCCACGTCAACGGCTGGATCGGCGAGCACACCAAGCTCAGCGGTGCACGCTGGGCCGTCGAGGCCGCGCTCGGGCGCCCGTTCGACGCGGCGCGCTGGGTCTACGTCGGCGACTCGACCAACGACCAGCTGATGTTCGAACACGTGCCGCTGTCGGTCGGCGTGGCCAACCTGGCGCGCTTCCTGCCGCAGCTGCGCGTGCGCCCGCGCTGCCTGGCGCGCGGCGAGCGCGGGCAGGGATTCGCCGAGGTCGCGATGGCGCTGCTGGCCGCGCGCGCCGGGGTTCAGCGCGACAGCTCGTCGCGCAGCGGCGCGACGTAGGCGTCGAGCGCGGCCAGCGCCGCGGCGTCGGGCGCCTGCAACCGCGTGTTGGCCACCGTCGCCGGCAGCGCGGGGTCGGGCGCGAAGGCGAGCATCGCGCGCCGCAGCGAATCGACCTGCGCCGCCGGCAGCCCGGGGCGCGCGACGTACATTGGCCCGGGCATCGTGCCGGCCTCGGCCAGCACGCGCACCGCGCCCGCGGCCTCGGCGTCCAACGCGTCGAGCTGCGACGCGGCGAGCACCACCGCGGCGACGTCGCCGCGCGCCAGCGCGTGCATCGCGTTGCTCACCGACACCCAGGGCACGAAGCGCAGGTCGCGCTGCGGGTCGATTCGCTGCGCCGCCAGCCACTGCCGCGCCACGGCATGCGGCATCGCGACGCGGTCGAACACCGCCAGCGCGCGGCCCTTCAGGTCCGCCACCTCGCGCAGCGTGCTGTCGCGGTGCACGACGATCAGCACCGTGGTCGACTGCAGCGTCGCGGCGACGACGGCAAAGCCCCATTCGCTCGCCGCCAGCCGCGCGACGTGCGGCGGCACCAGCGACAGGTCGAGCGGATCGCTGCGCATCGAACGCACGTGGGTGTCGAGGTCGCGCGCGGTGTACATCTCGACCGGGCGCTGCAGCGTGCGCGCCAGGTGCTCGCGCAGCGGCCGGAAGGTCGCGAGCATCGTCGACGCCGGCAGGAACGGCGGCAGACCGACGCGCAGCGGCGCGTCGGCGGCGCGCGCACGCGGCAGTGCCGCGGCGGCGAGCAGGCCCAGCGCGCGGCGGCGCCTCATCGTGCGTGCGCCGGCTCGGCCGGACGCAGTCGCTCGATCTCGGCGAGCAGCTGCGCGACGTCCAGCGGCTTGGTCAGGTAGGCGTCGAAGCCGGCGCGGCGCGCCTGCTCGACGTCGGCGGGCATCGCGTTGGCGCTCAGCGCGATCAGCGGCAGCGCGCGCATCGCCGGGTCGGCGCGCAGGCGGCGCGCCAGCTCGAGCCCGTCGATGCCCGGCAGGTCGATGTCGACGACGGCGACGTCGGGGCGCTGCGCGCGCGCCATCGCCAGCCCCGCGAGTCCGTCGCGCGCGACGCTGACGCGCACGCCGGGGCGCAGCGACAGCACCTGCTCGAACAGCGTCACGTTCGACGGGTTGTCCTCGACGTACAGCACGCGCATCGCGTCGTCGCCGCCGGCCGGCAGGCTCGGCGCACGCGGCGCCTCGGGCGACGGGCCACCGGCCGCCGGCGCGATGGCCGGCAGCTCGAAGCTGAACAGCGTGCCCGCGCCGTGCGTCGACTCGACCTGCAGCGAGCCGTCCATCAGCTCGACCAGCCGGCGCGTGATGACCAGCCCGATGCCGGTGCCGGGGATCGCCTCGCCCTCGCCCTCGAAGCGCGTGAACGGCTGGTACAGCCTCTCGAGCTGCTCGGCGGTGAAGCCGCGCCCGGTATCGGCCACCGTGACGACCACGCGCTGCGCGCGCCGGTGCGCCGTCACCGTGACCGCGCCCTGCGCGCGGTTGTATTTGACCGCGTTCGATAGCAGGTTGCCCAGCACCTGGAGCAGGCGGCGGCGGTCGGCGCGCACCCACAGCCCGGCGGCGTCGACGCCGTGGCGGCGCAGCGCGATGCCCCGCTCGGCGGCCTGCGGCTCGACCAGCGCCAGCGCCTCGGCGATCACCGGCGCCAGCTCCAGCGGCTCGGGCGACATCGTCATCGCGCCGGCCTCGATGCGCGATAGGTCGAGCACCTCGTTGATCAGCTCGAGCAGGTGCCAGCCGGCGGACTCGATCTGCTGCACCTTCTTCGCTTCGGCCTCGGGCAGCGGCGGGCGCGCCAGGCCGAGCAGCTGCGCGAAGCCGAGGATCGCGTTGAGCGGCGTGCGCAACTCGTGGCTCATGCGCGACAGGAACTCGCTCTTCGCGTGGCTCGCGCGCTCGGCCACGTCCTTGGCCTGCTCGAGCTCGGCGGTGCGCTCGAGCACGCGTCGTTCGAGCTGTTCGTTCAGCGCGCGCAGGTGCTGTTCGGCGTACACGCGATCGGTCACGTCGTTGAGCGTCGACACCGCGGCGTAGGGTCGGTCCTCGCCGTTGTGGAACAACGCGGTGACGTTGTTCGACAGCCAGCGCACCCGGCCGTCGGCGGCGACGAGCTGCACCAGCTGGTCACGCAGCGGCCGCCCGGTGGCCAGCACGGTGGCCAGCGGGCGCTCGTCGGGCGGCATCGGCCGGCCGTCGGGGTGGCGCACAGTCCAGCCATAGCGCTCGGCCAGCGCCACCGTGTACTCGACGGCCGACACGCCGTACAGCCGCGCGGCGGCCTCGTTGACGTACAGCACACGCCGCTCCTGCGCCGCGACGACGACCAGCCCCTCGGCCAACGTGTCGAGCACCGAGCTGAGGTAGGCCTCGCGCTCGCGCAGCGTGTGCACCTGCTGCTGCACCGCGAGCGCCATGCGGTTGAAGGCCTCGCCGACGCGGTGCACCTCGCGCACCGAGCTGCCGGGCAGCGCGTCGGGCGTGGCGCCGGCGGCGACACGTTCGCTGGCCACGGCCAGCCGACGCAGCCCGCGTGTGAGCCAGGTCGCCAATCCGGCGAGCAGCAGCATCGCACCGAGCAGCAGCGCGACGCCGATCAGCACTTCGTGACGCAGCAGCGCCTCGCGTGCACGGACCTGCGCATCGGTGCGGATGCCGATGTCGACACGACCCAGCACCTGGCCCTCGAGCGCCAGCGGCATCGACACGCTCAGCCGCTCGATCGCCGCGGGGTCGTCGTGGTGCGCGACGCGTCGCTGCTGCGTGTCGAACACGCTCAGGTGCGCGAGCCCCTGGCCGCTGACGCTGTCGCGCACGACGTCGGTCAGCGTCGCGTAGTCGCGCGTGACCAGCAGCGGCGCCAGCGCCGCCGCCAGCAGCGGCCGCGCGAGTTCGGCTTCGGCCGCGAATCGGTCCTGCAGCGCCTGGTCCATCAGGCGCAGTGCGCTCCAGGCCATCAGCGCCAGCGTCGCGGTCAGCACCACGAAGGTGCCGAGCAGCAGCTGGGCGCGCAGGGAGCGGAGCATCG